>JAYVZW010000288.1:0-4956 GCA_043783015.1 Verrucomicrobiota bacterium | reverse complement strand
CCGTGGACGCCGCCCAGTGGCAGGCGGTGCTGCGCTCAGTAAGCGCGCTTAAAGCCTACCGGCGCTTCCACATTACGGACATCCTGCCTTGGAAAGTCGTGGAGTTCATCATCTTCTCCCCCACCTTTCCCCGGTCCATTCGTTATGGATTGCAGGAAGTTGACCGGTATCTTCACCTGCTGGCGGACACCGGGGAAGGGGAGTATCGCACCCCGGAGGAAAGAGCTTTTGGCAAGTTGATCTCGGACTTGAACTTCATGACCATCGAGGATGTCATGCGCGGCGGGCTTCATGAATTCCTGCAAAACGTGCAAGCCACGCTCGACCGCATAGATGATTTCATTTACAACCGCCTCATGTATCATCCGCCCACGGACATGGCCGCTGAAATTCGTCTTCACCAGCAGGAGATGCAGCAACAGCAGCTACCTGTGGCATGACCCCGCCTGATTCTCCGGTGCCGTCCATCGTTAGCGAATGGCGTGAACCTTTACTGTTGCACGTAAGGCATCTCACACGTTTTCTCTATCAAGGTCTCACTAAGGACAGTTTCAATGAGGCACGTCTTCAACCGGTGAGCGATCACGCGCAGGAATGCGTAAAATTCGATCTTCGCATTGATCCGCTGACTGCGGTGCGCGATTACCCGGATTTTTTCGGAAACTGCGTTCACTACTTTGATGTCACTCAGGTTCATCAAGCACTGGATGTGGAAGCCATTTCCGTGGTTCAGACCCGGCCCGACAGCCGTGGCCCCGTCCCCTTGGACAATCCGCCGTCTGGACTGAAGGAGCGTGGTATCGAGGAGAGCAATTTTGATTACCTGCATGACTCAGCTTTTGTATCCGTAGAAGCGGAAATATGGAGGGAGGCGATGGACGTGCTGCCAGGCGGATTGACGGATATTTGGCGCGATGCGGTGGCAATCGGGCGTCATATCCCCAAAAATTTCACATACACGCCGAGATTCACCACGGTAAACACCAAGCCTTCCGAAGTGCTTTCCACCCGCCGTGGTGTCTGCCAGGATTTTGCCCATGTTATGCTGGGCATGTGTCGCTCCTTAAATATTCCTGCACGATATGTGAGCGGATATTTTTTCAATCCCATGCGTTTTGAAGACGAAATCGAGGCCAGTCATGCATGGGTCGAAGTCTTTCTTCCCGGCTACGGGTGGAAGGGCTTTGATCCTACCCATGATCGCGTGCCTGACACCCGCTACGTGAAGCTTGCGGTCGGTCGAGATTATGGAGATATTCGGCCAGTCAGCGGTTCATTCCGTGGCCACGGCACGCGGGAGATGATCGTGGAAGTCCAAGTTCGTAGAGAACTGGCTTGATTGATGGGTTTCACAATCAGCAAAGCATCCCCATTAACGTTTTTTTAAAAAGATTCCTCAATAATGAGGCTCTAATCTAAAAAAAAGATTGAAAATGAATTGATTATTTGGCAGTATTGAATATAAGTGATTCAACCCGATATTACAGAGGGGAAAGAAATATATGAAATTTAGAGAAATTGCTTGAAATTATACCCTATTGTATGCTACAGTTCTCTAAATCGCACTCTGCGCTTTCCCTTCAACCTTCAACAAACATCTAATATGCCTGCTCTTAACGGAATCAAAACTACTCCCAAAGACCCTGGAAAACTCGCTGACTTCATTTTGTTCAGTCAGCGCGAGTTCCTGCTCAATCTCTCCAAAGATCTCAGCCGGGGAAATATTTCCTTCAGCCAGTTTTACTTGATGAGCTATCTCAGCACATCTCGTGAACTGACCATGACGGACATCGCCCGCAAGATGGGTCACTCCACGGCAGCAGCCACCGGCTTGGTGGATCGGCTTGAAAAACTCGGCTATGTGGAGCGCATGCACGCCGCAGATGACCGCCGCAAGGTCATGGTAAGCATCACAGCCAAAGGCCTTGAACTCGTCGCCAAACTCCGCGGTGCGCTGCAAAACCGCGTGGCTGAAGCGATGGAAGAATCCAAGACCTCCGACATGGACGGACTCTTGGCCTCGTCTTCATTTGCGGCGGCGGCCAGATAAGCGACCTCGGTTGAAGGAAGGAATTAAAAAGAGGGCGAGGCTTTGCGGCTTCGCCTTCTTTGCGTTTTTGCATTTCTCGCCCATTCTGCAAGATGCCAAATCAGCAAATTATGAGGTTCCCTGCACTGTCGGCCGCAGTTGACTTCAAGCACGCATTTACCCTTCGGCACCCGGGCATTGATGTCTCCGTGGATCGCGATGAAGCATTGCTCCGGCTCACCGACTGGCATCATGAAATATTGAAGACTGAACTCGGCCTCAGTCCTGCGCATTTCGTTACTGCTGAGCAGGTTCATGGCTGTCGGGTGGCTGTAGTCACAGAACCGGGCGGCGGCGTCGAAAAAGCGGCGGATGGTTTGATCTGCCGTCATCCTGGTATCGCCCTTGGCATCTATGTGGCGGACTGCTGCGCTGTTTACTTGATCGATCCCGTGACAAAAGCATTCGGCGTCATGCACTCTGGGAAGAAGGGGACGGAACAAAACATCACCGGTGCGACCATCGCCCTGATGTCCTCAAACTTCGCGGTGAACCCGGAGAACCTCATTGTGCAGTTGTCTCCTTGCATCCGTCCGCCAGCTTACGAAGTGGATTTCGCCGCCACGATCCGCGAACAGGCCCGTGTTGCCGGAGTCAGGAAGGAGAACATCCACGACGAGGGCATCTGCACGTCATCTGATCTGGCGCGGTTCTATTCCTACCGAATGGAGAAGGGGAAAACCGGCCGGATGCTGGCCCTGCTGGCGCGTGCTTGAGGGAAAGTTCTGAACACTTTCCATATCGCGGCTTGACGCTGGGGCGCAGGGCGGCAACCTTTGTTTCGTGTTCCGCCAGCAACTCAAATCCAAACTCCATCGCGCCGTCGTCACCGATGCCAACATCGCCTACGAGGGCAGCATCTCCATTCCCATTGATCTCATGCGGGTTGTGGATATTTGGGTCGGTGAGCGCGTGCTGGTTACTTCCATTACCAATGGAGCGCGCCTCGAAACCTACGTGATCGAAGGGCCGGAAGGCAGCGGACAAATCGTCGTCAATGGAGCCGCCGCCCATCTTATCGGTCAGGGTCACATCATTACCATCATGGCCTGGGCGCTTGATGAAAAGCAAGTTCAACCCAAGCGCGTTCTGCTTGATGGAAGCAATCGCATCGTCAACGACACGGTGAAGTAGCCATCGGATTACGTTCCGAGTTTATTCCCGAATGCTGGCGGTTCGCGAATCGGTGGATTTCGCTGTATTTTGAGTCAAACATCATCCCATGTCTGAAACCATCCTTGTCGAAGGCCTCAGTAACGCGGAGTAATTTGAACGCCACGCGGCTCCCGGTCGCATCGGGCTTTTCGGCGGACCGGAGTTGCTTAACCGCATGATCAATCGCGCGCAGCGGCACCTCAACGACGATCACTCTTGGAGCCGCTGGTCGCATGCATTTATTTTTCAAGGTCGCCGACACGGCGGGCACCACTGGGTGATCGAGTCCGACCTCGATATTCACCGCAAGCACATCCGGCTCGGTGTTCAGGAAAATCGGATCACCAAATATCATGACGATGTGAATACGACAGCGCTGGCCATTCTCGACTTCGGCCTGTCAACTGAGCAGATTGACCGCATTCTCGCGGCCGCGCTGGAGCAGGTAGCGCAACGCACGCGATATTCCCTTCGTGAACTTGCAGGCACAGTGTGGGCGATGCGACATCCCGAATGGCGACCGCGTGAAAATTTGCTGGCGCGGGATCAGGCGTTCTTTTGCTCTGCATTCGTGCGGCATGTGTTTGCGGAGGCGGGCGTCGATCTTGTTGCTGGCGTTAATGAAAAGAACACGGCCCCCGAGCACATCGCATGCACTGAGTCACCGCACACAAAATGGCTGCTGGTGCGTGGGGAGGTGCCTGCTGGCCGCGGGCTGATCAAGCGGGTAAAAGCGCGACTGAAGAAACGCGATTGAAGGTGAGTGGCACCTTTTACGTTCCGCGTTTGTTCCCGTAAAGCTCAATGTGCAGTCTCGCGCAGTAACGCCAGCCGCGTGGCTTGCACCATTCCACCACTTGCGGCGCGCGGGCGCGAAGTTCTTCCACAGTGCGGCCTTCCGGCATGAGCAGAATGTTCTCAGGGGTGGTTTCTGTTTTGGCCTCGGCCAGTATGGATTCGATCTCACGGACATCATCCTCGCTTGAAACCACAAATTTGATTTGATGATCGTAATCAGCGCACCACTCGCGCAAAACATCTGGCTGCCAGCGGTTGGCCTCATGGCGTTGGCTCCAAGCTTCTCCAAATTGCGCGGTGTCTGGAGTGGAGTGATGCAACTTGGGGCTGATTGAAGCCAGATCACAAGGCACCCCGCCGGGTCGGATCGTGGCCGCAGTTTCAATGGTGATGTGCTGGCCGGCATCGCGCAGCGCATGAAGCAGTTCACTGATGCCCTTCGCCACCATGGGTTCACCGCCGGTGACGACGACGTGCTGCGCCTTATGCGCGGTCATTTGTTTCATAATCTCTTCTAGACTCGTCTCAGTGCCTTCAGGGTTCCACGACGCATAGGGCGTATCACACCAGCGACAGCGGAGATTGCAGCCAGAGGTGCGAATGAAAACGGAAGGCACACCCGCCAACCGGCCCTCGCCCTGCACAGAGTAAAAAATTTCAGCAATTCGCATGAGTCATGGTGGTGGCAATCTGCGCAGCTCGCACTCAGAAATTGTCGCCAGCTATTTTTTCATTCGCGCATTCCGTCAGAAAAGGTTAAGATGTCCGAATTATATCGTGCGCTTCCTTCCACCAGCCTCTGCTTTGCTTCTCGCGGTTCTTCTGGCAAACTGCGAGTCCTCGCCTCCGCCGTATCAGTATCAATTTATTTACGGTCAATCGGCCATCCTCAGAAACGGTCGCGCGATCGCGCC
>JAYVZW010000287.1:0-4966 GCA_043783015.1 Verrucomicrobiota bacterium | reverse complement strand
CGGGCAGTCACTGGCTGGAACTCGGGGCCAGCCCCGGCGGGATGACGGCGGAACTGCTGGCCCGTGAACAACGAGTGACGGCGCTGGATGTTGCTGTGCTCGACCCGAGGTTGCAGAACCGGAGCGGACTGAAATTTGTTCGTGGTGATGTGGCGGAGTTTCAGCCGGATCCTGGCGTGAAATATGATGCCCTGCTTTCAGATATGAATGGCGAACCGCACGAATCCATGAACCAGGTTATCAGACTTTCGGCGTATCTAAAAAAGAACGGGCTGGTGGTCTTCACATTAAAAATTCCTCGCGTGGAAACGGTGCATGAACCGCTGGAACTTTTTGATGAAATCGTGCAAGCCGCAGCCGACGGCGGATTGAAGCTTTTCGCGCAAACGCACCTGACTTACAACCGGCACGAGTTCACGCTTTTTTTCAGCCGCGCGATATAACACCGCGCTCAACGAGATGCGTAGTCCTCGCCGAGCTTGCTAAGCACAGCGCGTCCCTCATCCTTCCACAAGCTGCCGGGATGTCCGGGGTTGGCGCTGAAGTAACTGTAACGTTCGACGCATTGAAGGCGGGCACAGATTTTGAAACTTTGAGCGGCAAAGCGGTCTCGGTCGCCTCCAGAGTATTGGGCATTGAACTCCGTGATCCAGACAGGACGGTGATACTTGCGGCTCAGCTCCTTGAGAAAGTCTTCGAATTCCTTGGGACTGGAACTGCGATACCAATGCACGGCTATGAAATCGACCCGGAGTTTCCTCTTGGCAACTCCCTGCATGAAGCGGTCCAGCCAGGCCATGCCACCCTTATCAGAAGAGGGCGCGGGACTGCCGAGTCGCAGGCCGGTCTCCATGAGTTTCGGCCAGAGATCCAGCGCCTCCTCGACAGTGGTATTGCCTTGATCGGCTCGTTCCGGTTCGTTGAACCCGAGGATGATCTTCGCGCCGCTGGCCTTGATGTCATTGAGCACCTTGGGGGTGACATGGTTCTTGCCTTTCACCATGGGGACGAACTCCAGACCATCGCTGGATTTGCCATTCGGGCCCCAGTTGTAATACCAGTGCGCGTTAAATTTTTTCGCGTTGGCCGCATCCCCACCGAAGCCTTTTTTCTTGGATAGGTTTTGCGCATTCAACGGTAACGGCGTTGCAGTGGCGACGGCGAGGACTAACAACAAGCGGATGATCATCAGTGCCGAGGTTAGCGTCGAGATTGCAGTTGAGGCAAGCGTTACTTCGATTCCCGCCCGGCCATTATCGCGCTGTGCGGGCATAATTTTAAGAACAGTTCAACGGGTCTGTGGCTCCCACGCCTTCGCTTTACCGGTGCCGACGAGTTCGTATTCTTTTTCTTCCTCGCTGTCCTCCTGCAAGGGTGCAAATCGTTCGGCGCGGAAGCCGAGTTCCTGTTTGGCGCTGGAATGCGGATCGTCGGGATTGAGAAGTTCCTTCAGCAGAACCAAAAAATCGAACTCGGCTCCGGTGAGCTTGATCCGGGCGTCGTCATTGACGGTGAACTGCGGGTTCGACCGGCCCATGCCGATGGCGCGCACAGTGTATATCTTATCCTTCTTGGGCAGGGCGCGATAAAGGTCATAGACCCAAGGTTCGAAATCGTCGTTGATGCAAACTACGCGCTGACCTGTCTGGAACATGAGAGTCGGAGAAGTTGGATGAAGCGGGCCGGATTTACGAGAGCGCCGCTCGCCACTCGGATTCACGGAAGCCGAGCAGATGAATGCCCTTTGATTCATCGAGCGCAAACGGACGCTTCACGAGATTGCCGTTATTCTGGAGGAGTCGAAGCGCCTCTTCCGGTTTCATGGAGGGAAGCTTGTCCTTGAGATTAAAGGCGCGGTAATCAAGGCCGGAGGTGTTAAAGAGCGGACGGATGTTGCCTTCACGCGCGGCGAGCATGGATTGGAGTTCGCGCAAAGTCGGCGGTGTTTCGCGGATCGGATGTTCTTCGAATCGGATGCCATGGGCCTTGAGCCAAGCGGTGGCGTTGCGACAAGTGGAGCAGGACTTGTAGCTGTATATTTTTAGCATGTCGTCTCTGTCTCCTCCGTATCAACACCTGCCGCAGAATCAGTTTCGATGTTAGCGCCACCATCCACCTCATCCACCTGCAATACGGCCTTGAGCGCCTGGTTCTCCTCGGGCGTCAGCAGCACGGCACCCTTCAGCATCCGGCAGAATTCTTTCTTGGTGATGCGTCGGTGTGTCCCGGTGCGGTTCGCGAGATCGGCCAAGGTTTTGTAGTCCACGGCCAGCCGCTCCAGATTGACGATCCGGATGTATTGGTCGCGCAGCCGCCAGACCTGGTTTTGTTGCAATTTCATTCTTGTCACCCTAGGGCTTGTCCTGCGGCCTTGCCAGCGTTATCACAATGGCCCCCATCCCGCATGAGTTCCGTTCCGCATCCTTTATTGTCCGCCAATGAAATCGCCCTGGCCTATGGCTATCAGGCCTTGCTGGAGAGCGTATCGCTCACAGTTTCGCCGGGCGAGAAAGTGGGGCTGGTCGGGCGCAATGGCTGCGGAAAGACCAGTCTGCTTAAAATTCTTGCGGGGACGGACGAGCCTGACTCCGGCACTGTGTCGCGTCGTCGTGGCTTGCGCGTGGGTTATCTGCCGCAGGAGTTCGAACTGGATGGAGAGAAGACCGTGCTGCAAAACATCGAAGCTGGCGCGGCGGATCTGATGGAGTGGATGCGTCGCTACGAATCGGGTGAGGGCAGCGAAAAGGAACTGGCTGATCTGCACCATCGCATCGACGAGGCGGACGGATGGAATATGCAAACGCGCATCAAGGCCGAGGCCACCGCGCTGGCCGCGCCACCGCTGGATGCGCTGGTCGGTGCGCTCTCCGGCGGGGAGAAGCGTCGCGTCGCGTTGTGTCGGGCCTTGGTGGCGGAGCCGGATTTACTTTTGCTCGACGAGCCGACGAACCATCTCGACGCCGAGTCCATCCGCTGGCTTGAAGATTTTCTGCATGAATTTCGCGGCGCGGTGATCTTCGTCACGCATGACCGATACTTCCTCGATGTGATCGCCACGCGCATCATCGAACTGGCCGATGGACGATGCTTTTCACATCCGGGAAACTACACAGCTTATTTGGAGTCCAAGGCCGCGCGCCAGCATATCGCGGAACAATCTGAACGTCGGCGGCAGCGCTTCCTCCGCGTGGAACTGGAATGGGTTCGCGCGGGCGTGAAAGCACGCGGCACCAAGGCGCGGCATCGGCTCGACACGTTTTATCAAATCGAGGGCCAGGAGGCGCCGCCGGAGGAGCGCGAGATGGATTTGCTCATTCCGCCGCCGCCGCAGATCGGCGACATCGCGATCAATCTGGAAAACGCGGGCGCGAAAGTTGGCGAGGGTGCGGATGAGCGCTGGTTGTTTCGCGGGCTGACGCTCTCCATGAAGCCTGGGCAATGCACCGGAATCGTCGGTCGCAATGGCGCGGGCAAGACCACTCTGTTGCGTCAATGTCTCGGCACGCGCGCGCCCGATGAAGGCGAGGTGACCATCGGCAAGAAAGTGGCCTTCAATTACATCGACCAGGCGCGCATGAGTTTGAATGGCGAGCGCAGCGTTCTGCATGAAGTCGCCGATGGCGCGGAGACGGTCATGTTCGGCAACCAGCGCTTGAACGCGCGGTCGTATCTGAAGCGGTTTTTGTTCACCGATGATCGCGTGAACGAACGCGTGGACCGGCTCTCCGGTGGCGAGCGCGCGCGGCTCATGCTGGCGAAAGTGCTGCGTCACGGAGGCAATGTCATTGTGCTGGATGAACCGACGAATGATCTCGACCTGCCCAGCCTGCGGATGCTGGAGGAGGCGCTTGCGGATTTCGACGGTTGCGTGCTGGTGGTTAGCCACGACCGGTATTTTCTCGACCGCATCTGCGACCAGGTGGTAGCCTTTGAAGACGCGGGCGTATTCGTGCAGCCGGGCAACTATTCGTATTATCTGGAAAAGCGCCAGGAACGGGAACTGCGCGACCGCAATTATCACGCGGAAGTCAGCAGGCTGGAAAAGCAGCAGGCAGCGAAAAAAGTTCGGGCGCGCAAACTCAGCTTCAAAGAACGTGAGGAACTTGATGGCATGGAGGCGGCGATTCTGCAGGCGGAGTCGCGCGTGTCCGAACTGGAGGCCATGCTGAATGACTCCGATTTCTATATTACACGCGCCAGTGAAGCCGGGGACTTGATCGCGGAACTGGAGGCGGTGAAAAAGTCCGTGCCCGTTTTATACAGCCGCTGGGAGGAGTTGGGAAAAATTGCCGAGGCCAGCGCGGAATAAAATAAATAAAGGATTACTGTCGTAGTTGTCTCCCGGGAAACGTTAGATTTGTCGGGACAAATCACGTCAACCCCGTCATTCTTCCACTATGAAACGAAATGCACTCCTGATCACTGCGCTGGCTTTGGGGCTGGGCGCACCAGCCTTTGCCTGGGGGCCGCTGGGCCACCGCACCATCGCCACACTGGCCATGGAACAATTGGAAAAAACGAATCCTGCCGCTGCCGCCAGGGTGAAGGAAATCCTCGCCGGGGAGAGCATTGAGGACGCGTCCATCTGGCCTGACGACATCCGGCATTCAAAAATGAAATCACGCTCAGGCCGGTTTTCGGAAACACCGGAGGGCAAGGCCTTCACCGAGGCCCACCCGGACAATTCCTCATGGCATTATCTGGACCTGCCGCTCGACATAAAATCATACGCCCAGGACAAACGCTTTATAACTGACAACGACATTGTGGCCACCATCGGGAAGTGCATCGACGTGCTCGAAGGCAAATCTGATTTCATGAGCAAACGCGATGCCTTGCGCTGGCTCGTTCATCTGGGAGGCGACGTGCATCAGCCGCTGCATGTGGCGGCGGGCTTTTTCAAATTCGACGACGATGGCCGCGCGACCCTCATCAGCAACCCCGATGAAGCGGCTAAAATTCCCGA
>JAYVZW010000286.1:0-15098 GCA_043783015.1 Verrucomicrobiota bacterium | reverse complement strand
CACAACCCAAATCTTCGTAATCTGATCAAGGATGTAGAGCGGAAGGCTGAGAAAAAGAAGCAGGCGGGGCATAATTGAATGGTGGTAGTTGCTGACGTGAGGAGGCACTAAACGTTGTTCGTGGCTTCAAAAGTAACAACCCATAGCAGCCCGTGCCAAGCGGTGCCAAACCAAAAATTATCACACATAAACAATATTTCTCCGGCTTCTGAAACATGAACCAGGACATTTGAGGAAGATAAGCATAAGGCTATGGTGTCGCGGCTGCTGCGCAAGCGCACGAGCATATGCAAGCGTTGGATTGCACAATGGCTGCGGATGAGCCATGCTTGTGGAGTCGGGCGCATCGCTGACCCTATTCACATGCCATGAACCAGCTCATCTACGTCGAGACCAGCATCCCGAGCTTCTACTTTGAAACTCGGCCTGGGACCAAGATTCAGGCCCAGCGTGAATGGACTCGGGAATGGTGGGAGACCGCCAGATGGCAGGACGCCTTGTTCACCTCTTCTGTTGTCATCACCGAGCTGGAGGCCACGCCCGATGACCAAAAGCGCGCGGATATGATTGGCTTGCTTGATCCACTTCCGCGCTTGCCCTACACAGACGAAATAGACGCCATTGTAGCCGTCTATTTCAGCAACAAAGTCATGCCGCTCGAAAGCGGGGGAGATGCCCATCACCTAGCTCTCGCTTCCTTTCAGCGTTGTGATATACTCGCCACTTGGAACTGCAAACACATCGCTAACCCAAACAAAATCGCCCACATCCGCCTCATCAACACCTCGCTCGGCCTTGCAACCCCTCAGCTCCTGACGCCCTTCGAACTTTTGGAAATTTAGTCTATGAATACAGCACAACCCCCCACCCCTCATGATGACGGACTCGAATGGCTACGCGACGTTCGTCTCAAGCTCATGACCGAGGCTGGAGGCGATCTCAAGCGTCTCGGCGACATGTATCGCCAGACTCAGGCAATGCACCCAGAGAAGATTGTTGACCCTCGGAAGTTGCTCACTGAAGCCGTTCATCATCTCAAATAGCCCCTTTCACGATGAACGAACAGGGCTGACGCCATCACCCAAAAAGTGAATGCATGATTGTTACCAACACCTTCTGTCTCAGTTGCCTCTGTTCTGTCCTGTTAATTCATCGCTTTTTTTAGGTTAAATGGTGCATGAATGGCATGCTGACATTTCATGTCCGTATAAGATTCTCCTACAGGGTAATGCGTATCCCTTTCGCAGTGAAAATAAAGCTCGCTCGCGTGAGTCTTGTAATCGGCATTAAATGGTTTCTTCAAAATAATGAGAAGTTTTGTATTCTTAAATGCACTTTCATAAGTGCCTTCGATGCTATTTCCGGCGGACAATTCCGCTTCTAGAATAGGTTTTAACTTTTCGCTGAGCGTCATGTTTTAGTAAAGAGAAATGTTAACAACAGGTTCAAAAAATAGAAGCAAATGAATCATAACTGGAGAGGTAGTTGCCGAGGTAATGAAGCACTAAAATGATTGCTCGCGGATTCGTCTGCGGAGAAATGTTAGAGCTACGGAATCGCTTCTTCACAGCGATCACACAGGTCGACGTGCTTTTGCTGGCCTACTGATGGCAGATGCTTCCAACAGCGCGCGCATTTCTGGTGAGGTGATTCGAGGACGACGGCACTGAGTTCATCTACGGGAATGCGCTTGATCGTGAGCACGGAAAGAATGAAAAATTCTTCGAGCGTCGATTGATCATTGAAGACAGGGTTGGTAAACTTGCCCGAAGGCAGCGTGACTTCGACCGTAGCTTCCAAATTGGAGCCAATTCGTTTTTCCTGTCGCGCTTTTTCAATGGCCTGCTGGATGACGGAGCGAACTTGCAACAACTCTTCGATGGCACTCGCGGCGTCGTTTCCAATGTTGGCATCAACATCTGGAAACTTCTCCAGATGCACACTCTCGGTGTGACCGAGGAATTCCCATGTCTCATCAGCCGTGAATGCCAAGATCGGTGCCAGCAGTTTGCAAAGCATTTCGGTGATGCGATGCATCGCCGTCTGTGTAGCACGGCGGCGAGGGCTGTCGGTATGGTCGCAGTAGAGACGATCCTTGGTGATGTCGATATAGAGCTGGCTCAACTCGACCGTGCAGAAGTTGTTGAGCGCGCCATAGACTTTGCGGAAGTCGTAAGCGTCGAAAGCTTCACGGCATTCCTTGATGAGCACGTTGAGCTTTTCGAGAATCCATCGGTCGAGCAAGGTGAACTTGTCCGCACTCACGGCGTGCTGCTTCACATCGAACCCGTTCAAGTTTCCTAGCAAGACGCGCAAGGTGTTGCGGATGCTGCGATAGCTCTTCGTGGCTTGCTCGAAAAGCTCCTCGCTGAACGGCACTTCGTTTTGATAGTCCACGCTGCTGACCCACAAACGGACGAGGTCAGCGCCATACTTATTGTAGTAATGATCAGCCGTCATCGGCTTCGCGTTTTTGTTGCTGCCTTGGTCGCTCTTGCTGACTTTGTTGCCGCTGGTATCGACGACGAAGCCGTGGGTGATCACCGTTTTGTAAGGAGCCGCACCGCGCGCGGCGATGCTGACCATGAGTGAACTCTGGAACCAGCCGCGATGCTGATCTGTGGCTTCGAGATACATGTCCGCAGGCGCGCCGCCGAGTTCGGGACGGCGATCAAGCACCGCCACATGACTGCAGCCGGAGTCGATCCAGACATCGAGGGTATCGACGCCGCGCTTAGTGTCGGCGGGCAAACCGATCATCTCAGCCCATTCCGTATCGCTCTTCTCAAACCAAGAATTCGTGCCCAGCTTCTCGACAATGTCTGCGACTTTCCGCGCGATGGCAGCATCGAGAATCACACTGCCGTCAGCTTTGTAGAAAACCGGAAGCGGCACGCCCCAAGTGCGCTGGCGCGAGATACACCAGTCGGGTCGCGACTCGACGGTGCCGTGGATGCGGTTGCGCCCCCACGCGGGCAGCCAGGTAACATTTTCGATTACCGCCAGCGCCCGCGCGCGGAGTTTGTCCACGTTGATGAAGAACTGCTCGACGGCGCGGAAGATGATCGGCGTCTTGGAGCGCCAGCAGTGCGGATACTGATGGGTGATGTCTTCGTGAGCGAGCAGCGCACCTTTGGATTTCAGCAGCTCGATAATGCCCTTGTTGCTCTGGAAGACGTGCTTGCCGACGAAATCTGGCAAGCCGACCTCAGCGGTGTAATGGCCGCGATCATCAACGGGCGAGAGAATGTCGAGACCATGCTCGCGTCCCGCTTGATAGTCATCTGCGCCGTGACCAGGCGCGATGTGAACTGCACCGGTGCCAGTGTCCGCAGTGACAAAGAGAGTGTTGATGACCTTCGAGGTGCGCGGCAGGAATGGATGCTGGGCTTCGAGTCCGGCAAACTCTTTGCCTTTCAGCACAGCGAGTTCGTTCGCGAGCTTGTAGCCGGTTTTGTTTTCAAATTCAGCGACGAGCGATTTGGCGATAACATAGACATCGGAATCGCTTTCTGAATTCGTGAATTCACCGACAACGTAATCAAAGTCGGGATGCAGCGCGATTGCGAGGTTTGCTGGGAGTGTCCACGGCGTTGTTGTCCAGATGACGAGCGAGGCATTCTTAAGACACGCCGCCGAGGACGGCAGCGCTCCCAGGGCAAAGCTCACATAGACTGCTGGCGAGACTTTGTCCTTGTATTCCACTTCCGCTTCCGCCAGTGCGGTGCCCGCGCCGAAGCTCCAGAGCACGGGGCGCTTCATGCGATAGATGAGATTTTGCTCGACGAACTTGGCGAAGGTGCGGATGATGTCCGCTTCATACGCGGGATCAAGCGTGAGATAAGGCTTCTCCCAGTCGCCGAAGACGCCGAGACGCTTGAAGCTGTTGCGCTGGATGTCGATGTATTTGCGGGCGTATTCCTCGGACTTCTGGCGCACTTCCACGGGGCTGAGCCCGGTGCTTTCCTTCACAACACGAAACTCGATGGGCAGTCCGTGACAGTCCCAGCCCGGCACAAATGGCGCATGATAGCCGAGCATGGTCTTGGACTTCACCACGAGGTCTTTGAGAATCTTGTTCAGCGCCGTGCCCATGTGAACGTCGCCGTTCGCAAACGGCGGGCCGTCATGCAGCACAAATTTTTTCGATCCTTTGCTCTTTTCCTGGATGCATTTGTAGAGGCTTGATGCCTCCCATTTCTTCAAGCGCTCCGGCTCGCGCTCCGTGAGGCTGGCGCGCATGGGAAAATCAGTTACCGGCAAGTGCAACGAGTCCTTGTAAGGATTCGGCGCTTCTTTGTCTTTTTTATTGTCGCTCATCAGGCTGGGAATGGTGAACGCGGAGCCTAGCGCGTGCATCGCGTCGCGCAAGCTTCACCACTGATGATCCATCACCCGCCTCAGGGCTTGTAGGCCCGGATGGCCACGACGCGCACTTTCCGGGTCACGACGGAATCTTCCGTGGGAAGATCGGCTTCGTCGCCAACGGATTTTCCGATGAGGACTTTCGCGACACCGGAGAGATAAGAGAGGATGCGTTTTTCCACATCGCCATCCCAAGCACCCAGGATCGTGTAGGTTTCCCGCACACCAGTTTCGATGTCGTCCAATTCCACGATAGTGCCGATGCCGACGCTTTCGGTGGGCGTGCCTGCGAAGTCAGTGCCCCGGGCATTGCGCAGTTCGCGCTCGTATTTGGACTGCATGCGCAGAAGAACGGCCTGCTGTTGCCGCGCGCTTTTGTATTCAAAGTTCTCGCGCAAGTCGCCGTATTCACGGGCAATTTGAATGTCCTTTTTATTTTGCGGAATTTTATTTTTGACGAGTTCCTCCAGATCCAGTTTGCGGCGTTCGAGGCTTTCCCAGGAAACAATGAGCGCATTGTCTTGTGCAGAGCTGCCTTCTTCCATGAGTTGCTGCATCTCCGGGCGGGTCTTGATGATGCGGCCCATGAGCGAGCGGCGCGTGAGTTCATCAAAAACCGGCGTGGCGAGAACGCGGCGGGCAAAGAGGCGGAGCTCGTCTTCATCGGCGTCGGCGGCAATCTCCGCGATCAGGCCGGCATCCTCCGCAAAAGCATCGTGCAGTCGTCCGACGCGCTTGGGGCCGCCGGCCATGTGATCGTTAAGCAACACGTCGATGATCGCATTACCGAGATCGAGATCGAAGACGCTGACGGCCATGCCGGCGCGTTCGCGGCAGACCCAGATGAGCAAATCAGTGCTGAGGCGGCGGTTGCGCACGGCTTTCTTGAGATAATCTGCGAGCACATCCAGTTCGTCATTGGCATCCAGCAATGCGGCGAGTTCGGACACCGCACGACCACCGGTTTTCGTCAGATGATCGAGTGCCTCGGGAACCCACGTGCGATCAGGAAACGCTGCGGGGAATGCCTGATAAACTCTGCCGAGCATGGAAACAGGCAATCCATTTACTGCAACGGCCAGAGACGGGCGGGCATCACGCAGGAGTTCCACCAAGGTGATGGAATTGGCAGGAAGTGTCGCGCCCGGGACAGATTCAACCATTTCATCTCGGGCGAGCAACAGTTGCAGGGCTTCCTTGAGATGGAGTTTCCATGCCTTGCGCACGGTGTCATTAATATGTTCCAGGACTGGGAGAAGCTCGACGGGCGCGTTTTCGAAGAGGTCGAGGTCTTTCCGCAATGCAGCAAGGGCATTGAGCTTGCTCTTCATGTCACGCGCGGAGATCAGTGCGGCGATCATCGTATCAGCCGCCTTGGTCTCTGAGTCACGGAGAACAAGATTCTCCGTGCGCTTCACAGGGACGACGATGTGACGGTGGCTCTTGAGCGCACGCTTGGCGGCAGACCACCAAGTTTTATAATCGGCGACATTGATGATATGCGGAGTCAATAATTGTTCAAGCTGGTCGAGTGACAGCGATTTGTTGTGACTGGTCAATGCGAGCGTAACGAGCGCGGCGGGATTTTCCTGGCTCATTGCGCGCAATCCAGCGAGATCACCCACGCGACGCGCGATAAAGTGATCGTCCGCAAACGGCTCCAGGGATCCTGCGGCAAAGGCGAGTTTCATGACGTGGCCGGGCTTGCCTTCAAAGTCGATGACCATTCTGTCCGCAAGCGTGTCCCATTCTTTGACCCGACCCGCGCCCCAGCTTTTGTGCTGACAGAATGCGCCGACGGGCAGCTTGGATAATTTCTCACCCTCCGCTTGTGATAGTTTTGCAGCTTTGACCAGTTTTTCGACCTCGGGTATCATGGGACAGGTATCTTAGAGAGACAGGGGAACGTGGCAAGGAAATATCCCACTCTTGTCGTAGTGCCATTAAAATAACCTGTTGCTTCGTAAGTAAATGACACCGGTGAGGGAGAGGAAAGCAGGTAAAAATTTAAGAGGAGAAAAAAACCTTGCCAAGCATGAAAGTTTTTGGCTTATTAGACCTAACCTCCCATGAAAAGCCGCACCATTCTCGTCCTCGTTACCGCCGTCACTCTCAGTGGCATTGCCTTGGCGGACATTCAATCGTCTCCCGGCGCTCGATGGAACTGGAGCCGAAAACTTTCCCGCGCTATCGCCAATCTCGCATACGGAATTACGGAAATCCCCATTGCGTGGATGAAAGTGGATCGGACTGATGGCAACAACGCCGCCTTCTCTTCCATGATTGTTGATGGCACCAAGCGCTCCGTCGTAAGATTCGGTTACGGCCTGTATGAGCTGGCGACTTTCCCCTTCCCTACGTATAAGGACGGCTATCGCCCGCCTTACTACAAGCACGAAAAGTTCGATCCCTGGTATGGCTACGAGGAATTCCCGCCACAGCTCGGCATCACTTCACAGGCCCGTTACTGCCGCGATCAGCCCTATTGAATGGTGCACTCAATTGATTTCAGGAAAAGCCCGGTTCAGTCCGGGCTTTTTTGTGACTGTGATTCATCCGTGCGGCGGAGGAACAATGCCGTCGAAGTTCACTTCGATGACGGTAAATCGAGAACCTGTTTATCTTCAAGTAATCTGGCTTTGAGAAGCGCGTAATCAATATTTTGCAAAGGAGTGTTTTGCTCGATGGCCAAGGCAGCGGCTGTGGCCGCGCTTTGACCAAGCACCATGAACACCGGTTCCATGCGGATGCTGCCGTAGGCGATGTGAGTGGCGCTCAAACAGACGGGAACCAGCAGGTTGGTGCAATGCGCGGACTTGGGCACGATTGAGCGATAACTGAGGGGATACGGGCGAGCGCGGGTCTGAATATCTCCCTCGTTCCTCACGAAACCTTTGGCATTGATGTAACGCTGCGTGTGGTGCGAGTCCATGTTGTAAGCACCCATGCCGACACTGTCCCCGGCCCTGATCTTGCCAAGGCAATTGTGCTCGGTCATGACATAATCGGAAATCATGCGGCGCGCCTCGCGCACGTAGATTTGACGTGGCCAGTGGTCGTTGTCGGGGAACTCGTCCTTGGCGAGGCCAAGCTTCTGATAAGCACTGCGGATTTTTTCCGGCACGCGGGGATGATGCGCGAAAGTCCAGAAGAGGCCCATCTGCCAGTCCTTGTGCGCCTGAATGATCTTCTCCCGCGCCGCATAGCCGGCATCTGGATAATCGTAGTTCATGCCAATAAAGTCGGAACTGACTGCGAAATTGTTATTTGTATCCGTCTTGCGATTCGGCATCCACACCGGATTCCACTGGATGCGCTCGTCGCCAGCCTCGACATTTCGCAGCGCTAACTCGAACATTTTTTCATCGTAATTCGCGGGCTTCTTCCAATCCAAGCGGTTTTCCGGCACGTCGGTGGTGCACATGCGGTAATTGTAAGCCTGAATACGCTTGTCCCCTTCGAATTCTGTGCCGGGCGGGGTGGCTGGCACCCCGAAGATAGTGCCGCTTTTCGGATCGCCCGGCACCACATAGGGGTCGACCTTCTTGGTGAACTGGTGGCTCTTTGCACCCTTGGTCTGGATGCCGTTGATCGTCTCACCAAATTCCGAGTTTGACTCACGACCAACGTGATAACTTACACCCGCTTTCGCCATGAGATCGCCTTCATAGCTGGCGTCAATGAAAATTTTCCCGGTGAAGGATCTGCCGCTTTCCATGACGATTTTCGTGATGCGCGCGCCATCTTTTTTTACACCATTTTTCAAATCAAGCCGCTCGCCCAAGACCACCTGAGCCCTTGTCTCGCGCAGCATCTCATCATAGATTTTGGTGGCCAAATGTGGTTCAAAGGTCCACATAGTGTCCTCCGTATCGGAGTTGCCGTGCGTTTTCTTCGCGAAATACTCGTCCCGATTCTGCCGCTTCCAGTTGGCCGGGTCAGAGTAATGTTTAAAAATGCGTTGATAAAATTCGCGCGAGATGCCGCCGATGGCCTGTTTGTTGCCGATGTCAGTCGCTCCCAGTCCGCCGGTGGTGAGGCCACCGAGAAATTTGGTGGGTTCGATGAGCACGACCGACTTCCTCATCCTAGCAGCTTGGATCGAGGCAGCTACGCCGCCGCTGGTTCCCCCGTAAACTACGATGTCGTATGAAGCGTCCGTTGCACTCGCTGTTCCTGAGAGTGCTGCTGCGGTTGCGATTGTGAGCAATGGGGTCTTAAATAGTTTCATGAGAGACAGGACCAAAGACACGGGGATAAACGACCGCTTCTATCAATCACTCACAAATAGGGGTTCGCATCGCGCTCGATGCCGATGGTAGTCTCCCCTCCATGTCCAGGCAGGACTCGCGTATCATCCGGCAGAACAAGAAGTTTTTCATGAATGCCGCGAATGAGCATTTCACCGTCGCCGCCGGGGAAATCCGTTCGCCCTACACTGCCCATGAATAACACATCCCCGCCAAACACCAGTTTTTCGTCAGCGTTGTAAAAAGTGATACTGTCCGGCGAGTGACCGGGGATGTGGTCGATTTTCCATCTAATGCCCCCGGCTTGAACCTCGGCTTTCCCTTCGATTATCTCATCGACGGCAATCGGCTCCACCTTCAACGGAACACCGGTTGCCATTTCCATAAGCTCCGCCAGCGTCAAGGAACTAGAATATGACGCAAAAGCACAGACCCGGGCGCCAAATTCACGTTGGATCAGTGCGGCATCCATGACGTGATCGAAGTGCTGGTGGGTTAGCAAAAGCACAGACACCGTTTTACCACTCCGTCGCAGCCAGTCGGCGAAACCTTCCGGAGCGTCCACCGCAACGCCCCCAGCAGCGGTTTCCAGATGATAACCGTTGGTCATGGCGACTCCTCCGGTAAAACACGAAATGTTCAGCATGGGTGCAATGATTGGGAAAGAGTTGGACAATTCAACAAGCAAACGCGAAAATAGACAGATCGAATACGCTTTCCGGGGCGTTATATAATAAACCGTCTATGTTCAAATTCTCTCTCCCCCTGCTCGCGGCCATTGCCTGCCTGCATACTCCACCTGCTTCACATGCAGAAACCAATTTCGGACAGGTGGCCATGTATGTGGCCAACATGCTGCAGAATCATCATCTCTCCCACCATGAATTTGATGACCAGATGTCCAAGAAGGTGCTCGACGGCTACCTGAATTTTCTCGACTACAGCCATATCTATTTAACCCAGCAGGATGTGGACGACTTCCGCTCGAAATATGCCACCTCGCTCGATGATCATGTGTCTGCGCGCAACATCAGCCCCGCCGTTGAAATCTACGACACGTATGAGCAGCGAGTGAAAGAGCGTGTTGCCTATGCCAAGAAGCTGCTGGAAACCAAAAAATTTGCCTTTGACTCCGACCGCTCTGTTGAAGTAAAACGTGACAAACTTCCCTGGCCGAAAGACAAGCCTGCCGCCGACAAACTCTGGGACGACCTCATCGAGGGCGATCTTCTGGCCGAACATCTTTCCGATCGTGCCAAGGCAGACGCTGCCAAGCGCAAACAGGAGCGCAAAGCCAAGGCCGCTGAATCGAAAAGCCCCGAGCAGTCCACTCCTCCCACACCAAAGCCGACCACGGCCAAAAGCAACGCCCACGGCACCACAGACAATGCCGAGGAACCGCCCGACAAACGTGTCTTGAAACGCTATGAACGCCTTCTCGAACAACTTGGCGAGAACGAACTTGAAGACAAAGTGAACTACTTCCTATCGTGCCTGGCCACCACCTATGACCCGCACACCGAATACATGAGCCAGCAGGAAATGGACAACTTTAACATCCAGATGAAACACTCGCTGGTTGGCATCGGCGCCTTGCTCCAGCAGAAGGACAATGTCGCGGAAATTCAGGGCATTGTGGTGGGGGGGCCCGCAGACAAACAAGGCGAACTCAAGCTCAATGACCGCATCTTCGCCGTTGCTCAGGGCGCCAACGGTGAATGGGTGGACATCAAATACATGAAGCTGCAGAAAATCGTGGAACTGATCCGCGGCAAATCAGGCTCGATCGTCCGCATCAAGGTAAACCCAGGCGCAGCGGATGATCCATCCGTGATCAAAGAAATCACCATCACCCGCAGCGAAGTGGAACTCAAGGAAAAGCTGGCCAACGCAGAGTTGATCGTGACGCCGCCCGTGAACAACAAAACGAACCGGATCGGCTGGATTAATCTCTCTTCATTCTATGCCGACATGGAAGAAGGCACGGTCAGCACCACCGTGGATGTTTCCCGGCTTCTGAAACGCCTCATGGCGGAAAAAATTGAAGGTCTTGTGCTTGATCTGCGCGGCAACGGCGGCGGATCACTCGAAGAGGCTATCAAGCTTACTGGTCTTTTCATCCCCAAGGGTCCCGTCGTGCAAGCGAAAGACTGGCGCGAGAACATTACTTGGCGCGAATGCGAAAACGAGCGCCCGCTTTACGAGGGGCCTCTCATCGTTCTCACGGACCGATCCAGTGCCTCGGCCAGCGAGATTCTGGCTGCTGCGCTCCAGGACTACCACAGAGCCGTCATCATCGGGGAAAAATCCACCTTTGGCAAAGGAACCGTGCAGACCATCCTGCCAGTGGAGCGCTACATGCCGTTCTTTAGCGACAAGAGCCGCGCCGGTGCCCTGAAGGTCACCATCCAAAAATTTTACCGCATCGCAGGGGGATCGACTCAGCTCCGTGGTGTCATCCCAGACGTGCCCCTGCCCTCCATGCGTGATGTCATGGACATTGGCGAAGAATCGCTCCCGAACGCCCTGCCCTACGACACCATCCCGAGCCGTAACTTCTCCTTTTTCACCAAAGGACCCATGCCGTTTGATGAACTGAACAGTCGCGTCAAAGAGCGTCTCAGCACCAATCCCGAATTCCAATTTTACATCGAGGACACAAAGCGCCTTCAGGAGCGCATCCAGCGCAACAGCGTGAGTCTCAATGAAAAGACCCGCCAGCAGGAGCTTGAAGAAAACCGCCAGAGGATCGAGCAGCGCAAAGAAGACCGGAAACAGCGCGTCAAGCAACTCGCGGAACAAAAGAAGGAAGGCTTCCAGACCTATCGCCTGACCTTGGACAATGTGGACAAAAATGAACTCATTATAGAATCCACTTTCACCAAGGAGCAGACCACCGGAATGAGGCTGGCCAGCAACTCCAACGATGACGATGAACCAGCTCCAGACAACACTCAATTCAGCTATGGAGTTGAGCCTATCAAGCTCGAAACACTCAACGTCCTCCGAGACTGGATTGATCTCAGCAGCCACCAAGCACATACCGCGCGCACTAACCAACCAAAGGGAACCGCATCCCGCTGAGTTGGCGGCTTTCAAATTACTTGAAAGCTATTCACAGCAGGACACTTTGACGCATACATGAAGCTCAACAGCGCGACTCCACGCCTCACCTTAGCATGGGTGCACGGTTCATTTTTACTTTTTGCCCTTATGGGCGACGCCACGGCCGCCAACCAAACTGCCGACAACTCCCAGACCGGAGAAAGGCCCGGGTTCTTCCAGCGAGCCAGTGATAATATCGGCGGGTTTTTCCATCGAGTTTTTAATCCCAATGAAGCTCCCCCGCCGCCGCCACAGGCACAACGCCATCCAAACGGTCAGCTCGGCAAAACAACGCGCCCCGGCGGCCAGGGTTACAACCTCGACGAACCCCCGTCAGGTGTAGCACCCACCATGCCCAAGAGCATCCAGAAACCTTCTCCCTCCAGCAACAAGACTGCCACTGCCCCCACGAAGTCCTCGACCGGAAAGCGTCCACCTGTAGAAACGGAGGAGCCAAAAACCACCAAGACAAAATCCACGGCCACCACTACGCCACCGGAGAAAAAGAATGCGGTCGTCAAGAATACGACTCCCGAAAAGAAATCGAGCCCGGAGAACAAACCGCTAAAAAACAACACGGCGGATGCCAGCACCATCCCGGAACCCAAATCTACCGGCAAATCGGAAAATTCGACGCTACCAAAAGTGTCTCAAGAACAGAGCGTCCTAACTGGTAGCAAAACCAGCAAGGCGGGCCGCGTGAAAAGCCCCTACCCACCTTACAATGAACTTGATGTTTCCGGCCTCAGCACCGGCTCGCTGGCACTCGATCCAACGACGCAAAAAGTCTTCAAGGTTCCGTAATGGAAGGATAGCCCGGCTTACCCTCTTGATTCAATTGCACCCTCATGTATAGACTGGCATGAGATTCATCTCCGTGCTTTCAAGAATCGCTCTCGCCGCCACCGCATTCGTCTTGGTGTCGTGCGGATTAAATACTTCCGTGGTCAGTCTTGATTATCAGCCCATGCTCGGGCAGGCATTGCCCGGACCGCGTGTCATAGAGGTCGGGCGATTCGCGGATTTCCGCAGATTCGGAGAATTCAGCTTGGGCACAGTGCATACCCCTTTTGGCATGCCCCTGGAAACCATCAATACCCGTGTGCCAGTTGCCAATGTGGTGCGTAATGCCTTCGCCCACGGCCTCAGTGCCCGCAAGATGCTCGCGCCTTCCGAGTCTGCCCAGTTCATCCTCACAGGCGAGGTGCTGGAGTTCGAATGCCAGCAAAGAGTTCACCCCAGCAGTTTCGCCAGTGTGCGCGTAAATCTCGTGCGCGTGGGTTCGGGTGAGATCGTCTTTTCACGCGTGTATCAATCTGCGCGTGAAAGCGACGCCTACATGCCCGGCAGCGGATCACCCGTCCCTAACCTGCGTGACCTAGCCTCACACGCCTTGCAAAATGTGGTGGACCGGGCGCTTGATGACCGCGCCTTGCGCAGTCGTCTCACGGACTCCACATCACCCACAGGCAACTCGCGCCGCGCCCCAGACGCGCCTCTTTAAGGCATAAGTCGTCACTGCACCCGGCATCCCCAGGCGCTGACCCATTTCCCCCTTGTCAGCACGATTTTAAAGCCAAGCCCGGCCCTTTCCCCCGCTCGCAGACAGTCGGCGGCCTGTGTCTTGAGAATGCCGGAGACAAACACCACTCCATCCGGTTTCACTGCACGCGCGATTTTTGGAAACGCCTCCGCCAGCACATCACTGAACAAATTCGCCGCCACGCAATCCCATTGCTCACGCGATTTCCATTTTAACACGTCAGCCTGTTCGATCACAATATTATCCGCCTGATTGAGCAACACATTCTCCCGCGCGATACGGACGGCGTGGGCATCGTAATCGCAACCCCAAATCCGTGCGGCACCGAGCTTGGCGGCAGCAATGGCCAGCACTCCGCTGCCCGTGCCGAGATCGAGCATCGTCCATTTTTTATCTGTGCGTGACTTTGCGAAGTCCACAAGGAAACGCAAAACCGTGGCCGTGGTGGCGTGATGCCCGGTTCCAAAGGCCATGTGCGGCGGGATGCTGATAATGCAGCGTCCCGGAAATTCCTTCCCCAGCTTTTTCCGCGCAACCAATGTGCGTTCCGCGCAAATGACCAGCCGGTCGCGCACTTTCACTGGAGGCGGCAGTTCCGGTAGCATGGCCGCCCAGTTGCGCATTTTCATTTTCCGCACCGTGCCACCAAACAACTGCTGAATCTCGCGCGCCTCCCCCACATCGGCACAATAAACCACAACGCGAATCGTTTTGCGTCCCGGAATAACGGTGATGACCGCAGTGCCTACACCGCTGAAGCGTTCCTCCCACGCATCTGCCCATTTTGCAGCGGAGAGTTTTGACCAGACAAACATGATGCCACTAAGCGCTGAACATCCCGCCCGTGAAGTTTGGCTTCTTACCAGCGCAATCTGAGCCCGCCGTGATAAGTATTGAGGTCGGAGGCAAAGTCCACACCAACTCCAAGATCAAGCACCGAAAGCAGTGCGAAGTAGCCGTTCAATTGGAAGACGCTGTCGTTTAGATTTTTTGTGGAAGCGAAATACAGGCTGGCATCAATCTCCACACGATCCGTTGCGGCGAACCTTACACCGGGGCGCATATAAACTGCGAACTCATCAGGGTGGAATTTGTAAAGCGCTCCGCTGGTAATGTCATATCGCACTCCAAATTCTCCGAAGACGTGGAAGCGCGAAACCACGGGCAGATAAACGCCGCCCGCTGCCGAAAGGCCAGTCAGGCTGAAATTTTTCTCTTTCGTGTCCATGCCATCCAGCCAGTCCACTCCGAAGTGCAGGTAGAGAGGCTTGAATAGTTGGACATTCAAGGCGGCCCCAATGCCGCTGCTGTTATTCAGTTTGGAGTCCGATTTGAAATCGTTATACCGATAGCTCACCTCAAGCGAGCCATAGCTCAGCAGCTTGTCGTAGTTGGAACTGGTGACAGCCGGGAATCCTTGACTTGCGCCACTATAAGCCTGCGGCGCAGCACTGTAAGGATCAGTGGGATATTGATACTGATAATTTTGCCCAAAACTCACCACGGCAAAAAGAAGGCTGCAAAAGAGCGGAATTAACGTTTTCATGGCCGCTTAATTAAGAATTAATGATTATCTTGTTAACTTAACATCTTTTCAAATTTTTTATCAATAGCAAGGATTTTCTCTAAAAATGTCGTGTAGCAGTCAAAACCGGACTGTTCTGTAGCAGTCAAAACCGGAATTGTTTTTTTAGTCGAGTTTGGGGCCGCAGTGGAGGAGGATTTTTGGGCGGGTATTTTTGTCGGGTTTGTTGGCCAGGATCGTGATGGAGCCGTTGGTATGCAGGCAGTGGACGAGGCGCGTGCGAGGTGGTGCCGAGATGCGCATGCGCTGA
>JAYVZW010000285.1:0-5014 GCA_043783015.1 Verrucomicrobiota bacterium | reverse complement strand
CGAAAAAATCGTCCATTAGTCAATTCACGGACGCGGCTTAAAGATTCCATCGTCAGTGAGCGTTTCCTTACGATGAATACACTCCTTCATCGCCTGCTGATCCTTTTCGCGTGCTTCATCGCGCTCCCGATTTTCGCCGAGACGGAATCCTCCCATCCGCGGCCCGATCCTCGGCGCTTCGCAACTGAGATCGCAAACTTCGACAAACTGGATGCTGAACGGCCGGTGGCGTCTGGCGGCATCGTATTTACCGGAAGCTCCAGTGTGCGGTTTTGGAAAGTGACAGAAGCTTTTCCTGATCTGCCGGTGCTAAATCGCGGTTTTGGCGGCTCCGTGGCCAATGACCTCATCATTTACGCGGATCAGGTTGTCGTGCGTTACAAGCCACGCGTGCTCGTGGTCTATACCGGAGGAAATGATTTGCATGCAAAGCTGACGCCCGGGGCAGCCTTCGACGACTACACGAAATTTCTTACGATGGTGCATGATAAACTGCCCGACACGCGCGTGATCGTCAGCTCTGTCAAAGTCGCCCCCATCAGGGCGGAGGAAATCGGGAAGGTTAAGCAACTTAACAGTCTGCTTGAAGCATGGATAAAAGAAAAATCGTGGATCCGATGGGTCGAGGCGACCAATTATCTGATTGGCTCCGACGGCCAGCCCATGGAAAATCTTTCTCGCAGTGACCGCCTGCACTTGAATGACGAAGGCTACGCGAAATGGAACGCGATCATTGGTCCCGTGATCCGGGAGGAATGGGCGAAGGCGAACAAATAAAGTCCAACGCCCGCTCAATCAGGTCGTTTCATCTCAAACACCCCGTGATCCGAGGCGCTGCGATAGGTCGCGCGGAATTCACGGTTCATCACCCGGCCTTCGTAGTGATACAGACCGCCGCCCAGCCCGGTGAGCTTCTGGTTCCCGTTGAATTCATATCCGTTATTCGTGGGCCGGACGATGTGCGACACTTGATAAGTCGCGGAGAACAATCCGAGATAGGTCGCGTGATAGCGAAAACGGAAAAGTCCCGGCACATTAGGCTTCAAGGACGCCAGCAGAGAGCAGTCCTCGACCAGACAGCGCAATTCCCCGTGATGTCCGTTGCCCCCGCTTCGCCAGGTTCCCTGCCACGGCCCGGTGATGCCATGTCGGTCATGCCTGCTTTCCTGATTGTTGATGCGATTGAACTCGCGATTGAATGACGTGGCGCAACCGACCAGCGCCAGGCAGGCCAGACAGATGAAGGCGTAGAGCACTTGGCGAATCATGATGGGATGCAGAGAATGATTTGTCACGGGAACAGCTACAGCTAGTTTCTGCATTCGATCCGTGCAATCGGTTGTTGCGGAATCCCAGTCATCTCCTTCACCTGCTGTTTGATGTCATTTTCCCAGATCATCCACATTTTCGCCGATGTCTGCCTGCCGATTTTCATCTCGGTGGGCTTGGGCTGGATGCTGGACCGGCGTTTTCGACTGCACTTGGAAAGCATGGTGAAGCTCAACATCTATCTGATGGTTCCGGCGTTCATTTTCACGCGCGTCATGGACACGGAATTGAGCGGGCGGGAGTCGTTGCGCATCGTGGCTTTCACGTGTGCGGTGATCGCTCTGATGTTCGTTTGCAGCGCCATCGCCGGTCGCGTGTTCCAATTCACGGTGGGGCAGAAGCAGGCGTTGTCGCTGGCGACGATGTTTTACAATTGCGGGAACTTCGGCCTTCCGCTGGTCACGCTCGCCTTCGGACACGCTGCAGCAGCCGTGCAAATTTATGTTCTGGTAACCATGAATGTGGCCACGTTCACGGTCGGCCTCTTTCTCGCGCAATCGCACGGCGATGCACCCGGCAAGCATCGTCGCGCGCTTTTCAATCTATTGCGACAACCCACACTCTACGCTGTGGGCGCGGGTCTGTTATGCCATGGCCTGTCCCTGCCTGTGCAGAATGTGACGTGGCTCTGGCAGCCGATGGAACTGCTTTCTGCCGGACTCATCGGCTTCGCGCTCGTAACGCTCGGCGTGCAAATGTCACAGACAAAACCCGCTGCGTTCCGCGCACCGTTATTCTCGGCCATCGGCATCCGGCTGGTGCTGTCACCTGTTCTTGCGGCCCTGCTGGCAATGGGCTTTGGATTTTCTCCGCAAGCCAGCGCTGCACTGATCCTTGCAGCAGGCGCGCCTACAGCAGTGAATACCGCGCTGCTCGCCCATGAATTCGGCGGCGATGTTTCATTCGCAACCTCGGCGGTGTATTACAGCACCTTGTTCAGTCTGCTGACGACCACCATTAACCTGGCGGTGTTGCGAATGTGGCTAGGTGTTTAAGACGCGAGTTCTTCAAACTTCGCGTTGCCAGCGTCGAGGTGCTTCTTGAATTCCTTCATGCGTAGTGTCACGCGTTCCTCGATGGTGCGCTCGCCCAGTCCATCGTGTTCGGTGGCGACGAGAGCGACGAGGAATTTCTGCATCGCTTTCACATCATCCAGCATGACGTATTCCGGGGAGATATTGTCGTCCTCGCCGATGTTGTGATAATTGCCCAGCGGGACGCTCATGCCCGCGCTGCGAATGCCACAAGCCTGGAGCGCGCTGGATTCGCAGGCACCGGCATCGAGCAGGCAACGCTGCACGCGAATGCCCTGCTCCAATGAGGTGCGCATGAGCATGCCCGTGAGCTGATTGTCGAAGATGGAAAGCTTGTCCCCCACACGCACGATGGGCCCGTCGCCCATTTCCGCGCCATTGACCGGGCGGCTGGTTTCGACTGAGAGAAACACGGCATCCTTGCTGAAGGGCCAGTGTTTGCCCAAATGCCACGCACCAAGGAATCCTACTTCTTCCGCACGGGTAAATGCGGCGTGAACCGTGGCGTCAATGCCGAGCCGGGAGAGTTCTTTGAATACCCCGACGATGATGGCGCACCCCACGAGGTCGTCACAGGCCGGAGCTTCAATTTTGCCATCTTCAATGTTCACGTCGAATCCCCACGGCGCAAACTCGCCGGACGGCTGCTTGCGTTTCAAAGCGGCATTAGCCTCGACGAGAGTTTTGGGCACACCTCCGATAAATTCCCATTCGCCGGTCTTGCCGGGTGATTTGACAAAGGCCGGATGATCCATGTGCGCGCCCAGAACCCATTCAGGCTTGCTGATGCGCTTACCCTTGCGATAGCTGACAAGCAGGTTGCCAAATGTGTCCGTGCTCAGCTCCACATGAGGCACATCAAGCAGAATCTGCTCAATGGCTTCCCGGACATGATATTCATGAAATGGTGCCGTGGGTTGATTCAACAGCTTCTTGAGGATAGATATGAGCGCGTCAGCCATGAGGCACTGTAAACACATTTCCTTAAGTAACAAACATCATCGTGAAGAAGATTCGCCACGCCCTTGAGACTGCCATCGTGCGCTTTGGGACCTGGTTCCTGCCAAAGCTGCCGCGAAGGACCATCATGCTGCTGGCGCGCGCCGCCGGTGCTGCGGCCTATGCCTGCGACTGGCGCGGACGGCACACGGCCCACGAAAATCTGCGTGTGGCCTTTGCGCGCGAAGGCATCACACCGGAGCAAATCCGGCGCATCGCGCTTGAGTCTTATCAAACCTTCGCGCGCACGTTTCTGGAATTATTCTGGTCGGTGCGGCTCACGAGGGAAAATTATCCGGAGATCATGCACTTCCGGTTCGAGGATCCCACTGTGGAGGAACTGGCGCGGAAGCGCGGGGCCTTGCTGGTGACGCCGCACTTTGGGAATTTTGAAGTGCTGAGCAATTGCTGGGGCTTTCGTGATTTTAGTTTTCTGGTGGTTGCGCAGGAGTTCAAGAATCCTGCGCTCACGGGCATCTTCGCGCGACTCCGCGGCATGACCGGTCATAGATTGATCCCGCAGACGGGTGCCATGCTGCGTTTGATCAAGAACCTCTCCCATCAGGGCAGCGCGGCGATGCTGACTGATCTCAATATCAAGCCCGGCAAGATGGCTGCGGCGGTGCGCTATTTTGGATTGCTCACTTCCGTGACCACGCTGCACACGCACATTGCCAAGCGCCTCGGCCTGCCGATCATCGTCTGCATCGCCACGCCACTCGGCGACGAGGGGTATCGCGTGAATGTGGAGGCGGCGCTGGAGCCAGAAGACTTTGACTCCCCCATCAGCATGGCACGGGCGGTATGGGAACTTTGCGAACGCCGCATCCGGGAAACCCCGGAGGCTTGGATGTGGATGTATAAACACTGGCGTTATCTCCCCACGCCAGAACTGGATTCCGCGTATCCCGTTTACGCGAACTACTGGAAGCTCTTCCAGAAGCTCGTGGAGGACACTGCGGCATGAAAAAGGCGCGGAAGAATCCGCGCCTTTTCAAAGTGGTGTGAAGGTGAATGCCGGAATTACTCGGCGTTCTCTTCGACGTAACGGATGACGTCACCGACGGATTGGAGCTTTTCAGCTTCTTCATCGGGCACATCAATGCCAAATTCTTCTTCAAAGGCCATCACGAGTTCCACGGTGTCGAGCGAATCTGCGCCGAGGTCTTCGATGAATTTGGCTTCCGGTGTAACCTGTTCAGGATTCACGCCGAGTTGTTGGACGATGATGTCACGGACTTTGTCTGCAATGTTGGAGTCTGCCATAAGGTGTGTGTGGGGGGTTGCTGTTGTTGGGCGGGAGCAATAATAGGAGTGGTCGATTTCGCAACTAAGAAAATGCAATTTTTCATCCGGCATCCCTACCGGACGTTTTCCGGGTGCCCGATTGCCGCTCATTTTTGCGATTCCGTAGCGGACTGTTCCTGGGGTTCATCCTCATCGGGAGCCTTCTCGATCAGCTCGCCCTTGAAGCTCGTTATCAGGCGTTCCAGCACCTTGTCTGCGCCGCCGTATTTGAGATCATCCACCACCGCGCGCCGTTCCGTGCCGCCGCTGCGATAGAAGACATAAGCCAGGCCCTTGACGGGCCATTTGCGCTTGTCCACCTTGAAGATATCAGCGAACCGCACCTCGGCCCCGTTGGGCATGAT
>JAYVZW010000284.1:0-5037 GCA_043783015.1 Verrucomicrobiota bacterium | reverse complement strand
GCGACCTAAACGGACTCAATAAATCTTGGTCCATTATCAACTTGAACTAGATCTTTAATCGTGATGGATGTGATCGTCCGCGCCCGCACCGCCGACATCCACGTTGTCCACGTCCATCTGGCGCACACGTTTGCGGTCGCGCGCTGCCTCAACTGCCTTGCGCAATTGCTCGCGAATGATCTCGATGCCGCGCACCGCTTCGATGGACATCTCCGGATTGGCGGCGTCCGAGGTGACGAGATGTAGATTGCCCAATCCGAGCATTCGCATGAGGAAAGGCTGGAGAACGGTGTAGTCTCGCACCCTATAAAGCTCCAGATTGTCGAGGCGACGGCTGAAGACTCCGCTGCCCTTCATCAGTCGCTCCGTGGTCAGTTCATAAGTGGTGCATCGCGTCACCCAATAACGTCCCGCCGCAGCCGCCACTGGAGCCAAAAGCAACCAGGCCATAATCTCTTTCCACATGAAGGCGAGGACGATGCTGCCTATCGCAGCCAAAATGCAAACCAGATAAAACTGCCAATGAACCCATTGCGAAGTGCATCCCTTCCATACCGTGGTTTCAGAAGTTGTGGCGGGGGACTGGGGAATGATGTCAGACATGGATGGAGAGATGTTTGTGCAATATCATAAGCCGAACACGCAAAACGCCAAGTGCGTTCTCATGAAGTGCCTCAGCCTTCCCAAATAAACTCAATGGGCATCTCCAGGTCCGCGCGCACGCTTTGATGCACGGGGCAGCCGTGCGCGGTTCTTTCCAGCAGTGGCCTCTCGGGATGATCAGGCGGTAGGGATATCCAAATCTTCACCGGCAGCTTCACAATGCGTCTCGGCGAGTCCGTGCTCATATGTTTTTCCACATGCGCGCGCATGGATTTGATCTCAAGGCCTTTGCGCTGCGCGACTATGCCGATGGTCGTGATGACGCATGTGGCCAGCGCGGTCGCAACCAGATCGGTGGGTGAGAAGGCCTCGCCCTTGCCCATATTGTCGGCAGGCGCATCGGTAATAAGTTCGTTACTCGACGGTCCATGCACCGCGCGGCAGCGCAGTTGACCTTCATAGTTGGCGGTGATTTCGACCATAATTTTTATTCGTCAGTCTTTGTTTTTATTGTGATCAGTTTCATCCGGTTGATGCGGAATTTCCGCAGGCTTGGCAGGCTGTTCGCTTATCGGTTGCGTGCCGGCTGGCGGCGCAGCGGGCTTGGCTGGTTTGTGTTCCTCTTCATCATCGTCACCTGACCATGGATTGTAGCTGTCATTGTCCCAGTCATCGGAGGCCTCGGCAGCTTTTTCATCTTCCTCCAGCTGCTTGTAGTGTTCGGGGAAAAGAGTGCGGTCTCGTTTGTCCAGCCACCAGGCCAGCCAGATGCAGATTTCGTAAAGCGCATATAGTGGCCCGGCAATGAGGCCAAGGGTGATTACATCTGGCGAAGGAGCAACTACGGCTGAAACGACGCAAATACCAATCGCAGCCCAACTACGCGAGCCTTTCATGACTTTGTAGCTGAGAATATCGAGCTTAACCAAAGCCATGACCACAACCGGCAGTTCAAAACACAGGCCGAAGATGAGCACGAACTGGCAGATGAACTTGGTGAACTCCTGAATGCCCCACATCGTCCCTTCTGACGCTGCTCCCCCGCCACCGGGGATGTCCGAGAGATGGTTGTTGAAATGATAGAAAAAATCGAGCGCCTTGGGCACAACGACAAAATAAGAAAACGCTGCACCCAGAAGGAACAGCCCACCACCAACCGCCAGTGCGGGGAACATGATTTTTTTCTCGGTGGTGCGCAGCCCGGGAAGAACGAATTGCATGAGAAAATACAACAGCAACGGGCAGGCGACGACAATGCCACCCGCAATGGAAAGGTTCATGATTGCCATGAATCCCCCGATGGGATTCAACTGGGTGAATTTGATTTTGCCTTCCAGACCCGCGAGATGGATCGGATAAGTGACCAAGCCCCATAGGCGATCATAAAAAATGAAGGTGCCTAGGACAAAGACCGCCAGCGTCAGCGCCATGCGCACCAGCATGGTGCGCAAATCCTCCAGATGTTCGAGAAACGGCTTCTCGACATCCCCCTGGCCAAGGTCCTTGGAGACCTTTTCCCGAAGTTTAACCACCTTTTTAAAAACCCAGTTCAGCATATTCTTCTAAAATCCATGTCACGTTTCATTGCGTTCATCAAATGATGCCACGCGCCGTCATCCGCGCAAATAAAGCCAGCGTCAGCGCATCCTGCACCTCATTCCGCGCCACCATGGCCCGCAACTCGCCTGCAGTCACTGCCCGCACTTCACCGATGTGCTCGCCGCCCACTGGTTGTGGCTGTCGAACAATCTGCACCGGTCGAGCGACAAAGAGATATACGTGCTCACTGGTGAAACCTTGCGAGCCAAAAAACCAGCCCAGTGACGTCAGTTCGCCAGTCGGCGACAATTCGCATCCAGCTTCCTCATCCATTTCCCGCAACGCAGTTTGAGCAATGGTTGCGCAAGAATGTTCATCATCAATCTGACCCGCAGGAAATTCCCACAAGGCCCGGCGAATGGGCAGGCGTTCCTGATGAATGAGAATGAAGCGCCCGTCCTCCGTGATCGGAGCCACGGCCACGGCTGACTTGCGATAGGCCACCGTCCACGGCACCGGCGTATCCGGTCGCGCGGGAGTTATAAAGCTGCATTCCTCAATCTGCACATATGGCCCGTCATAAACCCGCCGACCCGGCAGCCTGCGCCAGCCATCGTGATCTTTGATCTCGCAGAGTTCGAAGTCGGGGATCGTCATGGATCAATCTTTCGACAGCTCCTTGCGCCAATGTTTCAACCGGGCGGAGACATTGGCCGGCGATGGCGCACCGGCAGACTTCCGCTTGGTGAGTGCCGTGTCGATTTTCAAGACCGTCCCAACATCCTTGCCGAAGGCCTGGGAGAACTTGCGGTAGTCATCAACGCTGAAATCAGTAAGCGCGCATTTTGTCTTCACGCTGTGGGCTACAATCTTTCCTATCACTTCATGCGCCTCACGAAATGGCACACCGCGATTAACCAGATAATCCGCGAGATCAGTCGCGAGCAACATCGGATCAGAGGCAGCGGCTTGCGTTTTGGCGACGTTCACATCCATGCCGCGAATCATCTCGGCGAACACTTCCAGCGCGAGCTTGATCGTGTCCACAGAATCAAAGAGCGGTTCCTTGTCCTCCTGCAAGTCGCGGTTGTAGGTCATGGGCAGGCCCTTGAGCGTGGTGAGCAAGGTCATCAAGTTGCCCACCAGCCGCCCGGACTTGCCGCGAGTGAGTTCGGCGACATCAGGATTCTTTTTCTGCGGCATCAGGCTGGAGCCGGTGGTGTGCGCATCGCTCAGGGTGATAAAACCAAATTCCGCGCTGGCCCAGAGGATGATGTCTTCACTGAGCCGAGAGAGATGCACGCCGGTGAGCGCGATGACAAAAAGAAGTTCCGCAACGAAGTCGCGATCACTCACGGCATCCATCGAATTCTGCGAGACGCCGTCGAAGCCAAGTTCCTTCGCGACAAAGGAGCGGTCCACAATTATCGTCGAGCCCGCGATCGCGCCGGAGCCGAGCGGGAGCACATTGAGCCGTTTGCGTGTGTTCGTGAGCCGGTCTGTATCACGCGCGAGCATCTCCACGTAGGCGAGTAGATGGTGCGCAAACAAAACAGGCTGCGCGCGTTGGAGGTGCGTGTAGCCAGGCATGATGATGCCCTGGTTGAGAATGGCGCACTCCACCAAGGCACGCTGCATTTCGCGCGCGAGTTTGACTATGGAATCAATTTCATCGCGGCACCAGAGGCGCACGTCAGTGGCCACTTGATCGTTTCGGCTGCGCGCCGTGTGAAGCTTCGCGCCGGGCGCGCCGATGCGTTTCGTCAAGGCGGACTCGATGTTCATGTGAACGTCCTCGAGTTCCTCACGCCAAGTGAACTTGCCCAGTTCAATGTCGGCCTTGATACTAAGCAATCCATTTTCAATCGCTTTGAATTCCTTCGCGGTGAGAATGCCCGCTTTGGTCAGCGCCTTGGCATGGGCGATGGAGCCCCAGATGTCATGGGCGTAAAGCCGGTGATCGAAGGACACAGATTCCCCGTAGCGCCGCACGAGCGCGCTGGTGGGTTTGGTGAAACGGCCTTTCCACATGGGGAGCACGAAACTTAGCTGCGAAAAATCAAATTACAAAACACAAAGTGCCTATCTCAGCAGCGAGCGTGCTGGTTCAGTGTCATTCCTCAGCTTCCACACAGGAATTGACAATTAGGCCATGTGCGCCAATATTGGAGCATCATGAAAACCGCCACCGTTCGGGATTTGAGAAATCGCTATACCAGCCTGCTGAGCTGGATCGGAGCGGGGGAAGAAATTATCATCACCCAACGAGGGAAAGCCATCGCCCGGCTCGTTCCCGAGCAAGGTCAGTCCGTCGCTCAGGTGGATTGGTCTCAAAGTCCTGCGGTAAAGCGAGACCGCTCAGGCTCACGCGTTCTATCAGCTGCGAAGTCACTGGAAATCATCCATGAAGCCTCCGGAAAATGGTAACCTGCGCGGATACGAGCTTTCTATTTTCGCTTTACGGGAATGATGGCCACACCAGCCGCGCGGTGGCATGGATGAAGTCGCGGCGAACGGCGCTAGCCCTCACCTCACTCAACGAGTATGAATTGGGCAATGCACTCCGATTTGCCGAGTTTCGCAAGGTAATCGCACTGGGAGAGGCGGCGTTGTTCTGGGCACAATTTGAGGCGGACCGCGCCAGCGGCAGGTTGAAGCTCCATGTTTGCAATCTGGCTGACGTGGTCGATGAGGCCAGGAGGCTTTCCTCCACCCACACCCTCAGCAGCGGTCATCGCGGCCTTGACATTCTTCATGTAGCAAGCGCTCTGAAAATGAAAGCGACACACTTTCTGACCTACGATGGGAACCAGAAAAAACTCGCCGAGGCTGAAGGGCTTGTGGTGCCAATCTGACGGGAAGTGCTTCAGATATCAGTCGCCACAATGGGCGCTG
>JAYVZW010000283.1:0-5056 GCA_043783015.1 Verrucomicrobiota bacterium | reverse complement strand
CCTTGGGCGCGAGGAAGTGGAAAAAGTTGCCGAAGGAGATGCTGCATTGCAGTCTTCGCTGGTGGGCGTCGATCTTGGGGTTCACCTGCATGACGGCTTTCGAGAAGGGAATGCGGCGCTTGATCTTCTGGGCTTCCTCACGGGCTTCTTCAAGGCTGAGAGATTTGTTTTTCACCACGGCATCCAGCTTCTCCAAGTCATCGCGCGTGACGGGTTCCCACAGGGCGCGGTATTGTTCGGGCGTGACTTCTGCGGCCACGGCATTGACCCACTTTTTATTTTTTCCGTCCTGCACCCAGAAGCCGAGGATGAGCAGAAACCGTTCGCCTTTTTCCGCGACACTGAACTGCCGCAAGGCATCGCCCATGTCCACCGGCGCGCCGTATTTGATGGCCTTGGGATTCGCGGGAATGCCGCCGTGCTCTTTGTTGAACTCAGCGGGCACGTCCCATTTCTGAGTGTAGCTTTTCGGCTTGTAGCCGTTGAAAAAAGTGTCGCGCACCCACTGCTCAAAGAGGACGCCGTGATGCTGGACTTCATCGGCCCGACTGAAACCGGAGATGGCGGCCAACAGTAAGATGAGGAAGGCGCGCTTCATGGTGCAGGTTCACAGTTTCTTGATCAGCAAATCCTTGAACTGCACGGGATCGTCGTGACCGGCCAGACCGAAGTAGCCGCTGGTGCGGTTTTTGCCGGGGTGTTTAGCCTTGGCCATGACGGTGGCCATGTCCACTTTGGAAAGGTCGCAGTCGAGAATGACGGTGCCGTTGAGTTCGACCTTGATGGTGGAGCCTTTGACGGTGACTTCCTCAAAGTTCCATTCGCCAATGGGATGCTGGTAACCGCGCGCGGCGGCTACCATGCCGTAGGCGGAGCCGTGGACCTGGCGGGGATCGATCTTTCCTTTTACTTTTTCGTAGTTGTCGTCAAGCACCTGAAGTTCTGTCATTCCATCGTAAGCGGTGTTGCCATTGCCGGGATAGCGGATGGCGAGACCGTTGTTGCCGCCGGGTGGGAGCTTGAATTCAACGCGGGCCTGGAAGTCTTTCAGCTCGTTGTTCCAATAGGGCGTGCCGTCCTTGTCCCGCAGCCAGACGATGTGGTCGTCTTCGACCTTCATGACATCACCGGGTGATCTGGTGCCGTTGTCCATGATCCAGCCCTCGAAGTCTTTGCCATTCCAGATGGACTCGTAACCTTCGTGGCCTTTGCCGGCGAGAATTTTGCAGGCTTCATCGCTGCCGATCTCCCGGAGATAGATATTTTTCCAACGGATCTCGCTGCCGTGAGTCTGGAGCTGGATGGGGCCGCGTGGCAGAATGGGGCGGCGTTGTTCTTTGGGCAGCTTCTTGTCAAAGTAGTTTTCCAGAATGGCATGATCGACAACCTGCTTTTCATTGAGCCAGACACTGACGCGGGAACCGATCATAAGAATGCGAAGATGATTCCATTCGCCGAAGGGTTTGTCCGCCAGCACGAGCGGGTCTTTGCCGGGCGAGCCTTTGTCGTTGTTCCACAAGCCGCCGGAGCCTTTGTCCGCGCCGAGTTTGAATTTCTCTTTCTCGGTATAGTCCCAAATTTGCACTTGAGGCACACCACGCAGGTAGATGCCGCTGTCGCCGAAGGGCTGCATTTTGTAATCCACGAACAACTCGATGTTGCCGTAGTCTCTGTCCGTGGTGAGGTAGAGACCTTTGCCGTCATTGACGAGTTCTTCGTTCTCCACGCGCCAGTGAGCCTTCACGCTTTCCTCAGAATTTTTGCTCCGCCCCTCAATTGACTCCTTTTTATATGTCGCCAGTTCCTCGGGTTTCATTGCCAGCATCTCACGCGGATCACGTGTGCCCCAGCCGAAAAACCCGCTCAAGTCTTTGCCATTCCACAGTGCCGTAAAGCCTGATGGCGGCTCGTTATCGGTAGCGTGGAGGAGCGGTGATAATAAGCCGATGGCAAGAAATGTGAGTGAGCGTTTCATGGAGTTGTTTATATAAAAATAGGGAAGCTCAAAGCTTTTCATTTAGTTTCAACTAAATACTCACCCAGGAATGCGAGCACCCTGAATGAAGCGCGCGACCTTCTCCAGATTCTTCACGCCCGGTGTGGCGTCCTCCACGCCGCTGGCGACATCTACGGCATAAGGCTGCACGCCCTTCATGGCTTCAATAACATTCTCCGGCGTCAATCCGCCTGCGAGCCAGAGCCGTCGTTCGGGATAAAGAGCTTTGAATTCCAGCGCAAGCCTCCATGGGAAAGTTTCGCCGATGCCGCCGCGCTGTCCGGGGTGATAGGCATCGAGCAGGATATCTGTCACCGGGTAATCGGCGATGCGTTTGAGCGAGTCCGCATCGCGCACCTGAACGGCCTTGATGATCTTGAGACCTCGTCCGATAAGCCGCTCACAGAAGTCCGGCGATTCGTCACCGTGAAGCTGGAACATGGAAACCAGCCCGGACTCCGCCAGCTCCTCCAGCTCGAAGGGATCGGGATTCACGAAGACACCCACCACCTGGATGCTGTGGGGCAGATCCGCCAGCCACAAGGCATTGGCGGGCGGCAGGTAACGCTTCGATTGCGGCCAGAAATTGACCCCAATCAAATCAGCACCGAGCGCGGCGATTTGTCCGGCCTGATCTTGCTGAGTGACGCCGCAGATTTTTACGAGTGGTTTCAAGGCCGGAGGTTAAGGTGATTTTGTTGGCAACGCCGTGCCCGTGACATTGAGCAGGGCATCCAGATTCAAGGGCAGAGGCACGGAGCCGCGCACGCGGGCATCGCGTTGTATTTCATGAAAGGCGGCGGATTCCTCGGGGCGCGTCAGATAGATGATCGCCGGTGCGGTCAATGATCCCGCGTGAAGTCGTGGATACACTCGCGCCAGGAGGCGGTCCAGCATGGCCCCGCTCATGTCCGGCAAGTTGATGGCGAAAATAAAGAGCGCATACTCGCGCTGAATTGCGCGCTCGTAGGCATGCTCGGCAGAGGCGGCATCATCCACCTCGCAATGACGGAAAGCCGTGAGCGCCTCGCGGATGAGGCGGCGGTTGGATAGATTCACATCCGCGACGAGAACGCGCGGCGGTGCTGCTGGCAGAGTTGCGGACATGGCGCACCATGCAGGGGCATCGCGGCAGGTTCAAGGTGGAGATGAACGAAGCTGGCTATCCTCAGTGAGGCACATTGTCATCTCCCATTTGTTGCTTGCCTGTAACCAAATAAGCGCTGCCCATTTCCATTCTAAAGCATTGGAGAACATTGAAATGAATTGTCTCACAAACTGCGGAAATTTCCTGGTATGCTCCAGAGCATGGCTAAAGCTTGCCATGTTGGTGATTTTCTCATGCGGCATTCTCCGGGCGCAGTCCGGCGAAAGCCCGAGTGGGTCAACCAAGGAACCTACTGAGTTTCAAGTCATGTTTGACCGTGAATGGCGCAAGACAAATGTGGACATCGATTATTTGAAAACTTTGGCATCCAATTATTCCTTCAATGCTTCAGACATTCGAGTCCGTGTCATGGCTTATCTGGACAAGGCCAAAGGTTACGCCACTGCCCCGCCATTCTCGCTTACCACCACGGGTTATGTGCCGGAAACGACGGCATACACTTATCTTGACGAAGCGAAGGACTGGCCCGGCACGTGCGCCCGCCTGCGTGTGGTCCTGGCTGTTTGTGATGCGGAACTGGTTAGCGATGAGCGACGCGCAAAATGGCAGTTCATCGCAGGCTGTTTGATGGAATATGGAGATGCTGCTGCGGATACACCGAAAATCCGCCGCAATATGGCGCGAAGGATCGTGCTCTATATCTGTGATATGCTTAACACGGGCAATCATGCTACGGATAAACAGTTTGCAGCCCACTCCAGCAGTTGGATGACGCATCTGGTCCGGCGCGGCTGGCTGAGTGAACTCCTGGCCGCGCTTGAGCCGCCGACTGAACGCTTTTCAAGTGATACAGTGTTGAGCCTTGCCAATAAAGCAGCACAGGAGCTCAAGCCCTTGGAGGCCAGGCGAACACGGAGTGCGCCATTCAGTTACTTAAGGTTTTCGCGCCGCGATTCATAAGGCCGGGAGAAGGTCATGACTGGGACGATGTTCATTATAACGTCGCGGTAATTTATCTCTCAACGGGCCGTTACGACCTAGCCCGCGCAGAGGCGGCAATGCTGCAAACCGATGGTAACCTCGCCCCATGCCGGAAGTATTTTGACAAATGGATCGCGGATGCCAAAGCCAGACAGGAAGCGACAGAGAAGGCCAAGAAAAAGAAAGCAACCAACTCTGGAGACAAGCCCAAGACTCGCCCATGATCACCAAACGTCTTCAAATATTCTCGATAAGTCCCGTGTCTGGAGCGGCGTTGATCGCTGCCTATATCCTTGTTCATGGTGCGGGAGCATTGCTTCAAGCCCAAGTGCCTGCACAAGCCACCGTCACCGCAGCCTTTGCTAGCACTGTGGTGCAGGCGCAAAGTTATGTAAAATATCAGGAGGCGGTGGAAAACGCCAAAAAGGGAAACCTCATGGTAAAAAACACGGATGCCACCCAAGGCACCGCCATAGGCAAGACCTACGACGGAACGCTCACTTTGCCGGAAGCCAAAAACGGCCAGTCGTTCATCTGCCTTATGACCCTGGTGTCCGATGACGGCTGCAACATGACAATCGACAATACCCCGGAGCCCTGGCAGAAGGAATACGGCAAGGGGCACGATATTTCAAAAGGATCGAGACCGTGGCCCGGCGTGTTCGTTTCCGGCAAAACCTACGACATCAAAATTCACTACACTCAAACTTGGTATAAACCAGGTGTCAATGATCTGGATGGCATTTCAGTGATTTTGTGCGTTTTGCCTGTTAATTTGGCAGTGGATGCCAATAGGGATGGGGAAATCACTTACGATGAGAAAGACACGACCACCCAAGAGAGGCCATTTAGGTTTTGGTTAAATAACGATGATGATCCCTACACTCTTGGCGAAGATGTCGAAACCGCTATGAAAAAGGACGAGCTTTCGCCACCAGAATTTGCGGACTGGTGGTCATCTCCGACATTAG
>JAYVZW010000282.1:0-5058 GCA_043783015.1 Verrucomicrobiota bacterium | reverse complement strand
AGATCAATACCGTGCGCGGGAACCGCAACTGGATGGCTTCGCGAGCGAGCGATTTTGATCATCCTTCATGGGAAGGCGAGGAACACTTGCTGAAAGGCTTGTGCGCGCCCGGACAAAGCGACTCCGCGAGCCTGGACGTGGCGCTGGAGCTGCTGGTGCTTTCGGGTCGCGATCTGACCCACGCCATGTCCATGCTGGTGCCTGCGGCTTACGGCATTGATCCAACGACCTCCGAGGAAGAGAAGGCGTTTTATGAATATCACTCGTGCTTCAGCGAGCCGTGGGACGGTCCTGCCGCGCTCGTTGCCACCGATGGCCGCAGCGTGGTCGCGAGTCTTGACCGTAATGGATTGCGTCCCTCGCGTTTTAAATTGACCGAAGACGGGATATTTGCCCTCGGTTCCGAAGTTGGAATCATTCCGCTCGATGATCGCAAGGTAATCAAAAAAGGTCGTCTTGCTCCCGGTCAGATGGTCTCGGTGGACACGCTGAAAGGCACCGTGACCTACAATGCCGAGATCAAGAAAAAACTCTCCAGCAGTCAACCTTATGGCCAGTGGCTGAAAGATCAGCGCGTGGCGCTCACCACTCTCGAGCCGCACGCGCCGAAGGAGGAATTGGACATCCTCAGCCTTTCTCAGAAACAAGTTACGTTTGGCTGGAACAAGGAGGAGATCGACATGGCCTTTGCTCCCATGCTGGCGAAGGGCGAGGAGGTCATCTATTCGATGGGCGATGATACCCCGCTGGCCGTGCTCTCGAAGCAGCCGAAGGTTATCTTCTCTTACTTCAAGCAATTGTTCGCCCAAGTGACGAACCCGCCCATTGACCCGATCCGCGAACGCGCGGTGATGTCGCTGGACGTTGTGCTCGGCTGGCAGCGCAACTGGCTGGGAGAAACACCGGAGCATGCCAAAGTTGTGCATCTGCATTCGCCATTCCTTTTTGAGAACGAGCTGGAAAATCTCAAGACTCTCAAGGATTTTCCATGCCGTGTGCTCCATACAACATGGGCTCTCAGTGAAGGCCCATCCGGCATGCAGAAGGCAGTGGATCGTCTCTGCCACGAAGCAGAAAATGCCGTCGAAGAAAATGTGCGCATCCTGATCTTGAGCGATCGCACCACGGATCACAATCGAGTTCCGGTGCCCTCGCTCATCGCAACTGGCGCGGTGCATCATCATCTCAATCGCACTCAGAAACGGATGCGTATTTCCATTGTTGTGGATACCGGCGAGGCTCGCGACAATCACCAGATGGCCTGCCTTTTCGGATTTGGCGCATCAGCTGTTTGCCCGTATCTTGCATTCGAGACCGTTCAGGAAGTTTTGGATGCGGACAAGACCGCCAGGAAGCCGTTGCTGGAGGGATTCGATTTCGCCAAGGCGCTGACCAACTATCGCAAATCCCTCGAAAAAGGCGTGCTCAAGATCATGTCCAAGATGGGCATCAGCGTCCTCAGCAGTTACACCGGCGCGCAGATTTTCGAGGCCGTGGGCCTGGGCAAGGAAGTCATGGACAAGTGCTTCATCGGCAGCCCGTCCCAGATCGCTGGCATTGGGTTCAATGAAATCGCGGAAGAAAGCCTCGCGCGACATGCCGCAGCTTACAATGCGCCGATTCCAGAGAGCGGCCCTATCGAGCTTACAGACCCCGGCTTCTATCGTCCGCGTCGCGATGGTGAGATGCACGCTGTCACTGGCCCGGTCATTAAGAATTTCCACACCTTTGTTAAAAGCGCGAAGGCCGAAGACTACGATGCCTATGTGAAGACGCAGTTGGAGAACCGGCCCGTGGCCTTGAAAGACCTGCTGGAATTTGTTCCATCCGGCGACGGCCCCATTCCTATCGATCAAGTCGAGCCGATTGATGACATCCGCGTGCGCTTCACCACGGCGGCCATGTCACTCGGCGCGATCTCGCCCGAGGCCCACGAAGCGCTCGCCATTGCGATGAACCGCATCGGCGGCAAATCCGATTCCGGCGAGGGCGGCGAAGACCCAAGACGTTTCAAACGCTATGAAAATGGCGACTGGGCCAACAGCAAGATCAAGCAAGTCGCCAGCGGTCGCTTTGGCGTGACCGCGGAATATCTCGCCAACGCCTGGGAGCTGGAAATCAAAATGGCCCAGGGTGCGAAGCCCGGCGAAGGGGGACAGTTGCCCGCCGCCAAAGTGAATCGCCTCATCGCGCGGCTGCGTCACACGCAGCCTGGTGTCTCGCTCATCAGCCCGCCGCCGCACCACGACATTTATTCCATCGAGGATCTTGCGCAGTTGATCCACGACTTGAAGGAAGCAAATCCTCGCGCGCGTGTTTGCGTGAAACTGGTCGCAGAGACCGGTGTGGGCACGGTTGCAGCCGGTGTTGCCAAGGCGAATGCTGACATCATTCTCATCAGTGGACACGAAGGCGGAACGGGTGCCAGCCCTCTATCCAGCATTAAGCACGCCGGTTTGCCTTGGGAACTTGGTCTCGCGGAAGCGCAACAAGTTCTCATGCTCAATGGACTGCGCGAGCGCGTCACCCTGCGCACCGATGGTGGATTGCGCAATGGGCGTGACATCGTGATGGCGGCCATTCTCGGCGCGGAGGAGTTCAACTTTGGCACTATTGCGCTCATTGCGCTCGGTTGTGTTTATGTGCGCCAGTGCCATTTGAACAACTGCCCGGTAGGGGTCGCCACCACGGATCCAAAATTCCGCGCCAAGTTCAAAGGCAAGCCGGAATACGTCGTCAACTTCTTCAACTCCGTCGCAGAAGAAGTGCGCCTCATCATGGCCCAACTCGGCGTGGCCAAGATGAATGATCTCATTGGTCGCCCGCAGTTCCTCAAACAGCGTCAGGTCACCGATCACAAGAAAGCCAGCATGATTGATCTCTCGCGCATCCTTCGTGATGTCGGCCAGGATCTCGGTCAGGACCCGCCGCGCATCTGTCTCGTCAATAGCAACGAGCGCATCAATCATCACCCCTTGGACGACAAGATTCTCCAGGCGGCGACCGACGCCATCCGCGACAAACGCCGCATTGCTCCGCTGCGTTACAAGGTTACGAACACGGACCGCAACATCGGCACCAAGCTCTCTGGAGAAATCGCTTATCATCACGGCAACCACGGACTTGAGGGGCCGAATGAAGAGCCGAAGATCGAGGTCAACTGCGAAGGCAGCGCCGGGCAAAGCTTTGGCACCTTCCTCTGCGGGGGCGTGAAACTAACGCTCACGGGCGAGGCCAATGACTATGTCGGCAAGGGCATCTGCGGCGGCGAGATCATCATCCGTCCGCCGGCGAAAGTTCACGAATCATTTAAGAGCCACGAGAACAGCATCCTCGGCAACACCGTCATGTATGGCGCCACCGGCGGCTATCTTTTCGCCGCAGGTCGAGCAGGTGAGCGCTTCTGTGTGCGTAACTCCGGCGGCACCGCAGTCGTCGAGGGTATCGGCGATCACGGTTGCGAATACATGACCAACGGACTCGTCATCATTCTCGGACAGTTTGGCAACAATTTCGGTGCGGGCATGAGCGGCGGCACCGCCTACTTGCTCGATGAGCACGGCATGTTTGGGAAGCTCCACAATCCCGAGATGATCAAAGCACTGCCGCTCGATGAAGCGGAGGATATCAAACTTGTGCAGGGCCTCATCTTCAAGCATTTGGAAAAGACCGACAGCGCCCGCGCCAGGGATATTCTGGATCGTTGGGATCACTACCGTCCGCTTTTTGTCAAGGTTGCGCCCAAAGTGGAACCTGTTGCCGTCCCGCCGGAAGATGAAACTCCCGCCGAACCGGCGAGCGCCGACAAGGCACCTGCGGCTGCGGCTTGAATTGAACACCAGTTCAAGTGGGGCGCTGGCCGCGTGGCACCACCTGAACCTGGGTGTTGAAGCGCGGCTTGATCCCAGTCTGGGCTGGCAATATGGCGGCAATGTTGTCTTTATTTCTATGGATTTCGCGCCAGAGCTTCAGTGCTTCGGGTGAGTCCTCGGGCAATACGGCCAGCCGGATGTAATGCTCGTTCATGTCATCCTTCCACACTTCCAGCGAGGTGAGATAGGCCTCGAGTTTGTTGATTTGTCCGCGCAGGCTTTCCAGCTTGGATTCCAGTTCCTGATGTCTGGCCTCCGCCTGCTGATTGATTTCCGCATGGGTCTTGAGAGACTGGTCAAATCGCTGCTGCTCGCTGTGCGCGTTCTCCTGAAGAGTCTGGATGATTTTTATCAGTGCGGACTCATCGAGGCGCAGGCGAGTCAGCTGTTCCGTTGCGGATTCAAGCTCGCCGTGTCGTTTGGCGAGGTTTGAATTCAGTCTTGTGGCCTGATCTTCGAACCCCTGATTCTGCGCCGACAGATAGGTGTGCTTTTCTTCCGCGTTTTGAATTTGTCCCCGAACACCATCCAGCTTGAGATTCTGGAGCGCCAAGACCTCGTTTTTGGCGAGTGTCACCTGGAGTTGCGACTCGGCTGCTTGAAGCCGGTCGAGCATGGTGCTTAGCGTTTCAGCCTGAGTTTGAATTTCAGCCTGATGCGCCGTCCTTATCTCATCGAGGCTTTCATTGGCGCTGCGAACTTGTTCTTGCCGCTTGCGGATTAACTCCAGCCCGGCCGCCTGGCGTGATTCCATGTCAACAACGGAACTCCGCAGGTTGGTCAGATCGATTCCCAGCCGGGAAATCTCGGTCTCGCTATTCTCTTTCTCGGCGCGCAGAGTTTCGGTTTCCGATTTGGTCTCTTGGTGTTTTTGCAACAGACCTTTCAACGTGATTTCTTCACGACTGATCTTTTCTTCACTTTCGCGCAAGGCTTTGGTGAGAGCGGCCAGCTGCGATTCCATACCGGCAAGCGTCTCGCGAGACTTGGCTTCCTCCGCATTCAACGCAGCGACGTTCTGCTCCAAGCGCTGGCGCTCGCTTGTGAACCGGTCAATTTTCTCCGTCTCATCGGCGTGGCACCGGGTTAGTTCATCAAGTGTCTTGATTAGGCTGGCGGTTTTTGTCTCCTGCTCATGAAGACTAGCCAGAATAGCGGTTTGTTTTTGCGCGAGAATGACAATCTC
>JAYVZW010000281.1:0-5059 GCA_043783015.1 Verrucomicrobiota bacterium | reverse complement strand
TGCGGTTTGAACGGTGTGGCAATTTTCCTGCGTGATTTACGACTGACAGATCACGCAGGAAAGTCTCCCGCCGAGCAATCACAGGATTCTCCGTATCCCTGCTAAAGCCCTCTTGCGAAAATCCGGAGTTGATCTCAAACCTTCACCATCAGCACCAAGACACCGAATGAAGTCTCTGGGAAGATTCATGACCGGATGCCTGTGATATTGCCTAAACATCGCTGGGACACGTGGTTGTCCTCAGAAACGGACACTGTGGATCTGCAGGGGTTGCTGGAGCGGCAGATCGAGAAGGCGCGGGTGGCGAGGGAGGAGCATGAGGGGGAAGAAGAAGAGGGGGAAAAGGGTGATTGGGTTTAGGGGGTGACCTAGGCGGATCAAAGAGTCTATGGCGACGCCCTTATGTCGGAAGATTAGGGAAGCTACGCGGGTTCCACTGAGTGGCTAGGAAGCCATTTTCCCATTGCGCACCGCAAGGCAGTCATACATGACGCGATCCGGCTGGTAGGATGAGGTTGCCCTCAGCAAAACCACGATCCCTTGGTGGTCTGAACGCCCGGTTGCGGCGAGCTCGGCAACAATCTTCTCGGAGGTCTCCAGCGTCTCGACCAGTTCCCGATCCTGGCTCAACACTATGAATTTAGAACCCGTTGCCGCAACAATAGACAATGGAACTATTGAACGGGCAAGCTCTAAGGGCAGCCCGGCTCCGAAGCCCGCGATTTCGGCATGTTTGACCTCAAGCTGAATCATGCGAGCGCGCGCGTCAGGTGCCATGGACTCAAGGGCAACGTTGATCGCATCGAGCAGATGGTGACGCACCTCCGCGAGATCCTCCATGCGCTTGAGATCCTGTAGCGCAGGCTGAGTCTGGATGGCCTTGGCCAGCGAGGAGATTTCCTTCAGGTAGGCATTCTTCTGAACGTCTGGCACAAAATACATCACCAACAGGTGCACAGCGGCACCGTCTGACGCGCCATAGTCGATTCCCTTCGGGCTCCAGCCAACAGAACAGACGAGTTCTCCGATTCGCGGCGTGCGGGCGTGCGGGCAAGCCCATCCTTTGCCGATCCCGGTGTTGTGCAACTGCTCACGCACCAGCACTCCCTCAGTGATTCCGCCCTCAACACCGATATCCGGAATCGCCTCGATGAGCGTGGCGAGATACTCCAGGGACTTCGTCTTGTTCGTGTCCGGCAATTCGATGAGGCGGCCCTCTTGGAGGGCGGTGAGAAGGCTTTTCATATCAATCGATTCCAAATTTGCGGATGAACCAGACTTTTACGTTGTGGGTGAGCACGGCATAGCAGAGAAGGAAACCCGCGATCCACCACCAGTAACTCAGCGGCAGCGGCACGAGGCCGAAGTAGGAGCCCACCGGCAAATACGGCAGTGCCGCGCCAGCGATCATGACGCTGATCGTGGTGAAGAGCATGATCGGACTCGCGATGCTCTGCACGAACGGTATGCGGTTCGTGCGAATGATGTGCACGATGAGTGTCTGCGTGAGGATGGATTCAACGAACCAGCCGGTGTGGAAGAGGTTCTCGTAATAGGACTTGTCCGCCGCCGAAGTGCCCTCTTGCGAGAAGAGGTGACATTTGAAGAAGTAGAGCATCAGGAAGAACGTCGCGTAGTCGAAAATCGAACTCATCGGCCCGATCCAGATCATGAAACGGCGGATGTTCTGGATGTTCCACCGGCGCGGTGTCTTCAAATATTCCTCGTCGACATGATCGGCCGGAATGCCGACCTGCGAGGCATCGTAGAGCAGGTTGTTGAGCAGCACCTGAATCGGAGCCATGGGCAGGAACGGCAGGAAATAGCTGCCACCCACGACGCTGAACATGTTGCCATAGTTCGAGCTCGCCCCCATGCGGATGTATTTGATGATGTTGCCGAACACCTTCCGCCCCTCGATGATGCCGTCCTCCAGCACGAGCAGGCTCTTTTCTAGGAGGATAATGTCCGCGGACTCCTTCGCGACATCAACCGCAGTGTCCACGGAGATGCCAACGTCCGCCACGCGCATGGAGGGGGCGTCATTGATGCCGTCGCCCATGTAACCGACGACGTGGCCGCGCTTCTGCAAAGCCAGAATGATGCTTTCCTTCTGCGCAGGTGAGAGCCGCGCGAAGACATCGTGCTTTTCCGCCATCTCGCCAAGCTGGTCTTCGTTCAACCCGATGAGCTGGTCGCCGGTGATGACCTCGCCAGCATGGAGTTCGACATCCTTGCAAATCTTCCGTGTGACGAGCGCGTTGTCGCCGGTGAGGATTTTTGTCGCGACGCCATACTGCCGCAACGACGCGATAGCCTTCGCTGCGGAACCCTTCGGCGGATCGAGGAATGCAATGTATCCGAGGAGGATCAGTTCGCTTTCATCTGCGACGGAGAATACCTGTTTCGTCTTTGGAAATTCGCGATACGCGATGCCGAGCACGCGATAGCCGTCGCGGCTCAATTCTTCGTATTCCTCCAGCAGATCATCCTTGATGAGATCGATCATCAAATGAATCTCGTCATCGACCTGGTAATGCGTGCAGGCCTTGTAGATGTCTTCCACCGCACCTTTGCAGATCAGCACATGGTCGCCCTCGTAATCGACCACGACGGACATGCGCTTGCGCTGGAAGTCGAAGGGAATCTCGTCCACCTTCCGGCAGCCGCGCTCCACGTCGAACTCGCTGTGTGAGAGGACGGAGCGGTCGAGCAGATTGCGCAGGCCCGTTTGATAATAGCTGTTCATGTAGGCGTAGCGCAATACTTCCTCGCTGTCGCGGTTCGTCACGTCGACGTGCTTTTCCAGGATGACACGGTCCTGCGTGAGCGTGCCCGTCTTGTCGGTGCAGAGGATGTCGATGGCGCCGAAATTTTGGATCGCATTGAGCCGCTTCACGATGACCTTCTTGCGCGACATTGCGATTGCGCCCTTGGAAAGGTTCACCGTCACAATCATCGGCAGCATCTCCGGCGTGAGGCCGACCGCGACGGACATGGCAAACAGCAACGCCTCCGCCCAGTCGTGCTTTGTGATGCCGACAATCAGGAAGACCACACTGACCATCACGATCATGAACCGGATCATCAGCCAGGTGAATGCCGCGATGCCCCTGTCAAAACTCGTCTGGACACGCTGGCCGGACAGCTTCTCCGCGATGGAGCCGAAGTGCGTCTTGCTGCCCGTGTTAATCACAATGCAGCGCGCCGTGCCGCTGAGAACGTTGCTGCCCTGAAAGCAGGCGTTTTGCAATTCGATCACGCCGCGCCCGGTAATATCGGAGGCCGCCGCATGCTTCTCCACCGGCATCGACTCTCCCGTAAGCGACGACTGGCTGACGAAGAAATCCTTCGCGCTGATCAAGCGCATGTCCGCGGGAATCAATGCGCCCGCCTGCAGCACCACGATGTCTCCCGGCACCACCTCCGCGATGGGAAGATCAACCTCCTTCCCATCGCGCACCAGAAGGCAGTCCGTTTGCACCATCGCGTTCAGTTTCTCTACCGCCTTGCTCGAGCGATGCTCCTGCACATAGGCGAGCACCACGCTGAGAAAGATCATCCCACCAACCACCACCGCCGAACGCACATCGCCCATCAGCAGCGAAACAATGCAGATCACGAGAAGTTGGATGACGAGCGGATTGCGACAGCGCTGCAGCAGCTCCATAAAAATGCCCGCCTGTTTCCGATGGCTCAGCACATTGCTGCCGTGCAACTCGCGCGCCGTTTCAACCTGCCCCGCAGTGAGCCCTTGCTCGGTGACTTCGAGATGCTTCAGCGCGTCCTCGGGCGATAAGCGACAAATATCAAGCAGACTCTCTTCATGCACGGAAACGGCGGTCGATGCCGCTTGAGCTGCCTTGCGAAATGTGCCTGGCTGAAGTTTGCCCGAAGGGATGAATCGAAACATGATGCCGGAAAATGTAAAGCGAATAGCACAGTGCGACTATCAGCGATTAACACAGCCTTTCAATGCGTCCAGCTATTCTTCCACGACGGCGTTTGGTTTTGCACCCTGAAGTTATTTTTCGGGTTCATGCATCGTGCGATTTTGTTGAGTGAAAGTTCCGGTCAACCGGGCCACTCGTGCGTGGGCAGCGGCGTCGCGCCGACGCTTGTTCAATTTGAAAAACAAAAGGATCAGAGCATAAGTCACGATGAAAAGCCAGAAGTTGCCGAATGGCAGCATCGTCACGCCAAAGATGGCCAGAATGACGCAGATTTCAGGGGCAATTGTTTGTGTGATCTGTCTCATACCAAGGGTGGAAGCAGCCGGAGTAACGGGATCATCATTGGCGAGCTAGGCCGATCATTCCCGCACAATCCCCAGCAGTTCAAATTCAAGGGTGGAGGTGATGCCAGCCGTTCCAGGCCATATAGGTTGCCAGCGCGACGAGCAGCACGCAGGTGATGTAAGGCGCGCATGTGGTTGGTTTGGTTGTAGTTCTAATTGAGATATTTGCGCAGAACGCCGATGAGTGCTTCGGCGGCATCGTCGGGCGATTCACCATGGTCACCGGCGTCCATCAAATGGTGCCGGATGTGCCCCTCCATTACTTCCATCATAAGGCTGTTGATGGCACCCCGGAAGGCTGCAAGGGTGTGCGCCATGGGATGTGGGCTGATAGAATACCCGGGTAGGGTATTTGTCAAACCATACCCCAGAGTTGAGGCCTATTACGAGATTCTAGCGAGACTTTCACGCGGCCTCAGTGGCGGGGACATCCTTAACATCTGCTTGAACGCGATTCAGGCAGGGAGCGTCCACCCTGACCCGGCGAAGTGGAGAATCACGCAGACGATGCTGTTGCATGCAGCAGATGGAGTTCAGTTTGGTGCGTGGATGGAAACCAGTGGAGCAGAGACTTCGAGTGATTTTTCATCAAAGGTGAATCCGGCCTCGACCGCCCGATCCCAGACGACTAGCAGCAATTTCGTGCTGTCACTGGGGACCACCTCGTGTGTGGTCGTTGCGCGGCGTGCGCGTGGTGGTGCCCCATCAGCAGAAGTATGAATGGCAATACGTCATCGGAGCGCTGGAAGTGGGCAAGGCCGG
>JAYVZW010000280.1:0-5065 GCA_043783015.1 Verrucomicrobiota bacterium | reverse complement strand
GTCTCAATCTCGCCCTCGAGTTCCTGTTCGCGGCGTTGAGTCTCCTCAAGCTGTTGCGAACTGAGCGCGGCGTTTTCGCGATGCATCTGAATGCCGGCTTCGGCGGTGGCGAGTCTTTGGGCAATCTGGCTTTGCTCCCACTCGAGGCTGTCGAGCTTGGCCGTGGCCTGTTGCAGTGCGCGCTGCACGACGCTGAGCTTGCCATGCGCCTGACTGATGCCTTCGCGATTTTTCTGCGTCGCGTCGCGGGCGTTGGCTTCATCGCGCTGCAGTTCTTCAAGTTTGCTGCGCAGATCTTCGATTTCTTCTTCTTTAATAATCTGTGCGGTTTCCAATACCGTGACTTCCTCGCGCAAGGTGCGGGACTCGGTTTCGCGCCGCAGCGTGCTGGTAGTTTCTTCCTTGCCCGCGCCGCCGTGAATGATGCCGTGGGCGCTGATGGTTTCGCCTTTGAGCGTGACAAAGCACAGACCGGTATGCTCCGCTTTAAGCTGGATCGCGGTATCAAGATCTTCCACGATGAGAACATTGCGCAGCAGGCGGTTCATGAGCGGCTGCACTTCCGGCTTGGCCTTGATTTTGTCCAAGGCCCAGGCAATGCCACCGCTGGGCATGAACTCGCGGTCAGTGTTGCTTTCTCCGTTGAGGAAGTTTTGCGGCGCCAGTGCGGCCCGTCCGAGCTTGCCGCGGCTGAGCTTGTCGATGATTTCGGCGGCCAGGGAGGAGTCGGTAAGCAGCACGGCCTGCAGATCGTCGTGCATGGCGGCCTCAATGGCAGAGATGAAGGTCGGGGCCACTTCAATGGCCGAGGCGACGATGCCGTTGAGAGCAGCTTTGTAATGCTCGGGGTTGTCGAGTCCAAGGAGGACACTTTGCGTCCCCTGCTCGAGACCTTCGCCGCGCTCGATGATGTGATGAAGTGCTTCCAGTCGCGAGCGGCGCTGGGTGAGCTGTCGCTGCAATTCATTCGACTGCTCCAGCGACGCATCACGCTGCTGACGTTGATCGGCGATCGCTGATGAAATGTTCTTCAGCTTTTGATCCAGTTCTTCCCGAAGCGATTCCAACTCGTGAAGCTGTCGCTGAATGGTGTCGAATTCCACCTGGCTGGCTTCGCGCTGCTGGGCGGCGGAGAGCTTGTCCTGCTGCAAGTTTTCATGGCGCTGCCGGTCACCGCTCAATTGACTGGTGAAGGACTGGGCGCTGGCCTCGGCGGTGGCGATTTCACTTTCGACCCGGCGGAAAGTTTCGCGCAGGCTGCGGCGGCTGGCCTCAAGCTTCTGACGTTGGGGGATGATGCTGTTGTGTGCGTGCTGGTGTTCGTGGAGCGCGTTCTGGCGCGTTTCCAATGCCGCGCGGATGACGGCAAACTGCTCGTCAGCAGCGGCGAGTTCCCGGCGCTGGCGATCGACCAACTCACGGCTGGAGGCGGAGTCTTCTTCGTTGCGCCGGATGCGACCTTCGAGTTCTTCTATGCGTTCCTTATTGAAACCCGTCTTGCCCTCGGCGGTTTGGATGCGCGAATGAAATTCCTGGGACTGCTGGCGCAGGGCGTTGATGCGGCCCTCGATCTGATGATAAGCCTCGCGCGTTTCCGTGGCCTCGGACTCGCGGGTGTGAATGCGTTGCTGCAACTCTTCGCACTGGATGCGCAGGGATTTGATCTGGTTGTCTGTTTCAGATTTTTCCGCTAGAAAGCCCGCAAAATGATGATGGCCTAGATGAGTGTCCAGCACCCGGAGGTCTTTGTGCAACCCCTGATAGCGTTTCGCTTTCTGCGCCTGACGCTGAAGGCTGCCGATTTGACGGCCGACTTCCGCGATAATGTCGGCCACGCGCAATAGATTGGCCTCGGTGTATTCGAGCTTGCGGAGCGCTTCTTTTTTCTGGCTTTTGAATTTCGTGATGCCGGCCGCTTCCTCGAAGACCATGCGGCGATCCTCGGGCTTCGCGCTGATGAGCAAATCGATTTTTCCTTGCTCCATGACCGAGTAGGCTGCGCGACCGATGCCGGTTCCGGCGAGCAAATCCTGAATGTCTTTCAGACGGCAGATGGTGCCGTTGATGCGGTATTCGCTGCGTCCATCGCGGAACACGCGACGGCAGAGGGCCACCTCGTTGAAATCCACGTGCAAGCCCTGCTCGCAATCAGCGAGCGTGAGCGTGACTTCGGCCATGCCGACCGGCTTGCGCTTGTCAGTGCCGTTAAAAATAACATCGGCCATTTCGTCGCCGCGCAGAGCCTTGGCGGAGGTTTCGCCGAGCACCCAGCGAATGGCGTCCACGACGTTGGACTTGCCGCAGCCGTTCGGTCCGACGATGCCGGTTACGCCTTCGTGGAATTCAAAATTGGTCTTGTCAGCAAAGGACTTGAAGCCGTGGATTTCGAGGGTCTTGAGATACATGGCAGGAGTGGGCTATGGGTTGTGAGTGCGAAGCGTTTGCGGGAAAATTCTCAGCAATGAATAAAGCCGATGAGGCGGGGTTTGGGCAAGTAGAAAATCACTAACCGCAAGATATTGTGGTTATTTTTTTTCTGGACAACCAGATATGGTGGTCGGGGACACCGATCCACTGTCTAAGGACAAATATAAGCGCCGTTCCCTGTCGGAAACGGCGCTGGTGATTGGAGACAGAGATTTGTGTGCTCGAACGCTTATTCCTTGCCCGGTTTGATGGACTTGAGGATTTTTTCCAGCTTGGCGGATTCCTCTTCAGGAGTGTCTTCGGCGGCTTCGATGTAGATCACCGCGGCCTTTTCCTTGCTGCCAATGAGGAGCGCGAAAAATTCGATTTTGGAATCATCTTCCTTGTCCTTGGCGTGGCCTTTGAAGAGCATTCCGTCGAGTCCGCCGGGTTTGCAAGCTGTTGGCTCGCCATCCATTTTGATGTTCTTGGCACGATCTTTGAGGATATTCTCAATGTCATCTCCGAGCGCCTTGGCGTCTTTTTCGCTTTTCAGTTCCCAGGCGGCGAGGTAAATGTGGCCTTCGGAGGAAGTGGCTTCCAAGACATTGTCATCGTCCTTGTCGGGCTCCCATGAATTAGGAATGGTGATGGTGAAGAGCGCATCCCCTTTTTCAGGGAAATGAAGCTCCTTGGCGGGGGCGATTCCGCTCAGGGCGGCGATGGTGAATAGGATGGGGAAGATGTTTTTCATGATTAATTGAATACCAATAAGGATGCTATCACTACAGTAAAAATTTTGTTTAACAATTGCTATTTCGCAGGGTTTTTCGCTGCAAAATTGGCTTTGGATATTTCCCGGGCGGCGGATACCAGATGCGTGCAGGCTTCCACGCAGATGAGAACTGGATCGTCTTTGGCAGGTTCCTTCAGTGGCCGTTTGTCGGGTGAGAGCGAAACAATCGGCTGGGAGTCCGACAGTTTCCAAGTGATCCGGCGGAGACATTTGGTCTTGGCATCGCATTCGCAGGCGATCATGCGCTCTGCATCGTCATCGCTGATGGTGTTCGAGAAACGATACATCCCGGTCTGTCGCCCGAGTGTCTCGCGCAGAGGCACTGGCTTCAATGCACCAGATTGGAAGTGGCGCCATAAGCCTGGTGCGCCGGGATAAAAGCATTCCAGGGCGAGATCCAAATCCTGATCGGATTGCAAGCGCAGGCTCCAACCGTGTTTAAGAGTTGGCGCGGTCTTCAGTGCGCGAAAATTTCCTGCATCATCGTGCAGCGCAATTTCCCGGGCAGATTCTGGCTCGTCAAAGCTTTGTGCCACAGTCGGTGTCGCATCATCGACATGATGAAGGACCCAGTCGCCTGTCGTCTGCGGATTCACGCGAACTTGTCCAAAAGTAAATGGCTGGCCGACTGGCCACAGTGATTGAGTATATTTAACATGGCCGCAGGGCGAGCCTATATCCCCGTCATATTTCTCCGCTGCATCGTTTACCTGGTCGAGTATGACATCCACCATCAAGTCATCTGTCCCCACCGAGCTGCTGTAATAGAGATTTCTTCCGCGCAGTTGATGCGGATTGTGCCGAAAGACTTCGCTCTGGCTCGCGGCTGCGGTGGGTTCCGCTACCATCCCGAGCAGCACCGGAATGTCCTGATAACTGTGCAGGCCATCGGCAATGAAGAAAGGCACTACCACCACATTTGGCGCGCTGGCGATTTCATCCCATTGGGCCACCAGCGGCGCTTCTTCCATGTAGGCGTCCAGCACCTCGGCAAAGCCGTGGCTGCCTTCGCGAATGAACGCGACTTGGGCCTCGATGGCCTTGCGCGACTGTTCATTAAGTCCTGTGCCATGACCCACAATGACAAGGCTGGTCTCGCTGCGCGGCACATGGGGCGCGACTTCCTTGGCGCGATGCAGCAGCAGCTTTGTCATCGACTGATGAATGCCGACCGGGTCGCAATAGATGATCGTTTTTCCATCGCGTCGCGTCACCTGCCCGTCGAGCCGCAGTTCGCGCGGCAGCACTTCGCGGGTGAAGTAACCCTCGCTGATGAAGTTCGGCACGATGAAAATCAAATCACTGTTAACCGAATAAAAGACTTCGCGCATCGACGGCTCCTCCTTCCAGAAAGCACAAGTCACCTCGGCGAACAGATCGCGCCTCCGTATGGTGTCCGCACAACGCAGCGTCGGCGCACTGGAGTCGGGATTGAGCGTGGAACCGTGCCCTGCAACGATCAGGGCGGCGTGTTTGAAAGGTGCGGGCATGAGAATGTGAACGATTGTCAGCGATGACAGGGCGCACTCACCGCAGGCTGCGCGGAATAAAAACTGACTCCATTCCCGCAGCCCTGGCCGCCTCAATGCCACTGCGTCCATCTTCAAAGACCAGGCAGTCTTCCGGCTTCACGCCCATATGTTCAGCGGCGAGCAGAAACATATCAGGCGCAGGTTTGCCGCGTTTCACATTGGCGGGCGTGATGATTGTCTCAAACAAATGAAACAACTCCGTGTGTCTCAGGCACGCATGGACGATGGGGGCTTCGCTACCTGAGGCCACGGCCATCGGCGCGCGACCGTGGAGCGACTCGGCAAAGTTTGCGACAGGGTGAACTCGCGCGATTTCATGAAGGCGTTTTTG
>JAYVZW010000279.1:0-5081 GCA_043783015.1 Verrucomicrobiota bacterium | reverse complement strand
GTGCGGGCGACGAACTGGCGGCGGGAGAGTTCGCCGCCGCGAAGAATGTTGGAGTGGAGATTCATGCTCATGATGGGTCAATGGTGCGCGGTTTACTGAATGAAGATGAACTGCTGGGTGTTGATCAGGGCGTAGATGAGATCATCGATCGTGCCCAAGCCTTTGCTCTGCGCATTGAGCCAGACGCTTTTTTCTTTATCCGTTGGCTTGCGGGAAAGAAGGGTCAGATAGGCGGCATCGACCTGTTCATTGGGTTGCCCGGCCTTGTTGATCGTCAGCATGAGCTGGGAGTAACGCTCCATGATCTGTGGCAGAAGCGTGCCGTTCATCATCGCCAAAGCCTGTGGCACTGAGGCCTCGTTGTTGGCGTTCTCAATGGTCTCGCGATCACTTTGACCGAACTCACGCAGGTAATGACCCCGGGGGGCGGGGCTATCGATTTCCGCTGAACGCAGCCAGGTGCGCATCTGTTGCTGGCGATATTGCAGGTATGCCTTCTGATCTTTTTCCGCGAGTCCGAAGTAAGCGGCCTCGTCGAGCATCACTTTCTTTTGCTCATCCTGTGCGGCGGCAATCTGATCGCTTGTTTTCTTGGGCAGGTCGTATCCCTCGATCTGTATCTGGTTCATGGCAGCCTCCATTTTCATGTCGCCCTTCTTCATCATCATATTTTCCGCGGCTGGTGACAGTTCACCGGCAAGGTCATCACCCAGTCCCGCAGTTTTTCCGGATACATTTCCGGCGAGCTTTTTCAGGGCCGGGACGAAAACATGTTCATTCACAGCACTCTGGCCGACGTTCTGCAAGATGCCGGATTCTTTCGAGAGTTCGCGCACCTTGTCCTTGTCACCCTCTTCGCGCGCCTTGTTGATTTTTATCTGGATATCCTTCAGCCGTCGCGCCTGTTCGGCGTATTTTTCTCCGGCGATTTCTGCGCCACCGAGCAATTCCTCGGGGGTGAGGGACTCCACGGCATCACTCAGCTTCTTGGAACTCAAGATGCGTTTTTTAGCTTCTTCGCGCACCGGTAGATTTGGCATGTCCGGTGTGGGATTGATCAATGCGACAAAGGAATCCCACATCTGTTCTGCAGACAGGCGGCGCAGCAGCGGGCCGGTAAAATGAAAGGCAACCCCCGCCGGCACCTCCTCGCGGGTGACACTGTTTTGATAAGCCCGGGTGTTCAACACCGCCCGCAGATAAGCCTTCATGTCATAATTCACGCTGACCATGTATTTCTCCAGCCAGGCCATGAGTTCAGGATTCGTGGCCAGGGTATTGTCCATCAGTTCATCCACCGGTTCGATGAGGCCTTGGCCGAAGTGCTTTTTCCACAGCCGGTTGGCGATCACATTGGTGAAGCGGTGATTCTCCGAAGAGGTGATCCAGCTTGCATAGGCATCGAGCATACTCGCGCCTTCTTTGGCCTCAGCTTTGCCCATCATCACGGCAGGCTTTACTGTGGCCTTGGGGTTGGCATCGGGATATTTGTAATCCATGGGCAGTTGGAGTGCCCGCTCGCGGAGTTCCAGTGTGGTGTAGCGGAGCGGGTCGCGCACCTTGTTCAGGGCTTCATTGACATGCTTGGCCTGAACGCGGAGTTTTTCCTGTTCCGCAATCAATGCACGGTCGGGCTTGCCTCCCGCCGCCTTGATTTTCTGGCGCATGTCAGTTTCGTGCTCCTTCATGAGGTTGCGCACGCCTTTCATGGACCCGCCGTTATAATCATTACTGTTCACGCCATAGGTGAAGGCGGCCATCTGGTAAAACTGCATCTGGCTCCATTTGTCGAACGGATGATTGTGGCATTGTGCACATTCAATGCGGGTTCCGAGAAACACCCGCACCGTGGCCGCCATGTTGTCGAGCGGCATGTCGCGATCCCGCATATAATAACCAATGGCTCCGTTAGCCCAGACATTGCCCTGAGCGGAAACCAGTTCACGAACGAACTGGTCATACGGCTTGTTGGTGCGGAGGCTCTCCTTGATGAAGTTTGTGTAAGCGATGCCGGACACGCCGCCACCTTTTTGCGGTTGCGTCTGCGCACGCAGGATGTCCGCCCAGAAATTGAAGTAATGCTGAACGTAACCTTCGCTGGCCAGCAGCCTGTCGATCAACTCCGCTCGCTTCGTGTTGCTTTGAGATTTGATAAACTCATCCGTCTCCCGATAGGTCGGGATGCGGCCCACCACATCCAGATAAATGCGGCGCACAAAGACTTCATCGGAGGCCGGTGGATTGGACTTGAGCTTGTTCCTGGCCCAGTCCTTCGCCAGCAAATCGTCAATCTGCCGGGCGGCTTCGGTGGTGGATGTGGCGGCTGCGGCAGACAATTGCGCAGACCCAAGCGTCAGCAGGAGGATCGTGGTGAACCTGTTCATGGCAGAGGTAAAACGCTGTGCATTATAAATACTTATCAAAAATTGTTGATTCATTTCGCACCTCACCCGAATGCCGGGAATGAAGTTTATATCATGGAATGTGAACGGCGTTCGCGCCTGCATGGACAAGGGGCTGCGTGACTATCTCTCCGGCGCGGATGCGGATGTCATCTGCTTGCAAGAGGTGAAGGCGGAGCAGCAGCAGGCCGATCTCTCCTGGCTCAAGGATCATCAGATGGTCTGGAATTCCGCAACCAAGAGAGGTTACTCCGGAACAGCTGTGCTTACCCGGCTGCCGTTAAAATCGCACAGGCTGGGCATCGGCCACGCCGAGCATGATAATGAAGGTCGCGTCATCACATTGGAATTCCCCGACTTCTATCTGGTCAATGTTTATACTCCCAACGCCCAGGAGGAACTTAAGCGCCTGCCCTATCGCATGCGATGGGATGCCGAGTTTCGCGACTATCTCTCGCGGCTTCATCAATCAAAACCCGTGCTCGCATGCGGCGACTTCAATGTGGCGCATCAGGAGATAGACATCGCGCGTCCCAAAGAAAACCGACGCAGCCCCGGCTTCAGCGATGAGGAACGCGATGGTTTCGGTCAGTTGCTTGCCGCTGGGTTCATTGACACCTTCCGCGAACTCGATCCGCGCCCGCAGCAATACAGTTGGTGGAGCTACCGAGCCAACGCCCGCGCGAACAACGTCGGCTGGCGCATTGATTACTGGCTCATGTCAGCGGCCCTGCGACCGCAGCTCAAGGCTGCGCGCATCCGGCCCGATGTTTATGGATCGGATCATTGTCCGGTCGAAATGGAGATGTGAGCGGGAAAATCAAGGGCGTTTCAAGCCACCTTCCATTCACCGCGATATTCACGGGTGAGCCATTTGTCGTCACCACCGCTGATGAACTTGTGCTCCGTCGGATTCCACTTCATGTGCGCCCCGTGGTAATAGGCGAAGTTCATCAAATGGCAGGCGATGGCGCTGCTGGCTCCGATGCCAACATCGCAGATGGGCTTCTGACGTGACTTCACGCAAACGAGGAAATCTTTGACCTGATCCTTGCTGACGTAGAGCTTCGTTTTGGCACCCGACAAAAATTCCCGCTCGGACAGCGTGTATTCCCGCTCCAGTGATGTCCCCTTGTCCTTTTCTTTGTCCCAGAACTTGTGCTTGGTCTCCCCTTTAACGATGAGGCAGAACTTGCCGCGGTTCACATGCACTTCCCCATCAGTGCCGAAAAAAGATGCGCCGCTCATGCCGTTTTCCGCCTTTTTGTGGGTCAGCACGGTGCCGTTTGCATAGACCAGTTGTGCACCACGGGCGTGCGGATCTTCCCACTTCTTGGGGGCGATGATTTCCAGCGGCCCGTTTTCATCCATACCGAGACCCCATTGCGCGATGTCAATGTGATGGGCGCCCCAGTCACAAATCATGCCGCCGCCGTATTCGCGCGTCATGCGCCACTGAGGAAAATGATGATGACGTCCGCGCGGGCTGAGCACGCTGCTGTAGGGAGCGAGCGGCCCCGGGCCACACCAGCGATCCCAGTCCAGACCCGACTCAATTGGTTCCTCTTTATTAGCATTGGGCATGGCGGGATCGCCAATGTCGATGCCGATGGTCTGCACGTTGCCAATGACACCGTTGCGGACCAGCTCGGCAGCCACGCGAAACTCCTGCATGGAGCGCTGCATTGATCCCGTTTGAAACACGCGCTTGTTCTCGCGGGCGATTCTGGTGACGGCAATGGCTTCGTGGATGTTGTGCGTCAGAGGCTTCTCGCAATACACGTCCTTCCCGTGCGTCAGCGCGCTGATGCTCACAATCGCGTGCCAGTGATCGGGCGTGGCGATGCACACGGCGTTGATCGCCGGATTCTCCGTGATCTCGCGAAAGTCATTGACCGCCTTGCAGTCCTTGTTGCCATATTTCTTGTCCACCGTTTCCTTCGAGTCCTCGCGGCGCGTCTTGTCCACATCGCACACCGCTACAACTTGCACGCTCTCGTCCGAGAGAAAACGACCGAGCAGTCCGCGGCTCTGAGTGCCCATGCCGACAAATCCCATGACCAGTTTCTCACTGGGAGCGGTTTCCGCGCTCCAGATACGAGAGGGTAGAATGAAAGGCGCGCAGGCAGCAGAGGCGGTGAATTGAAGAAAACGACGCCGGTTGGATATTGAATTTTGCTTCATAAATTTGAAAATTACAAATGACGGAAATGCTATACGTGGGGCATCCAATTTTCTTGCACCATTCCTTGCCCTACTGCGCGGCATCAGATGATCAGGTGCCCCAAATCAAAGCCCGGCTTCTTGCTTCGCCAGGGAAATATTGTCACCGAGGAAAACCAGTGTGCGGTCGAACTTCTTCTGCTTCACACGGAATGCTTCTTCCGACTCCAGAGTCTTGAGCTTGTCCAAATCCTGAAGGCAGTATTCGAGGTTTTGCCTGTCCGCTTCCATCCGCGTTTTGAAATAAGCCCGTGAGTTCACCGAGCTTTCCGCCTCGCCCAGCGCCTGAATTTCGGCTGACATCGTTTTCAATCCCGACTCCGCGCGCTTGATATAATCCGCCTTGGGCAGAGCCAGTGTCTCCTTAGAGTGCGACCAGAGTGCGTTCCCCTTATCGCCCCCTTCCTGAAGCTTGCCTGCGGCTTTCTTGGCCTCGCCCACCAGCTTGTCGAGCAT
>JAYVZW010000278.1:0-5094 GCA_043783015.1 Verrucomicrobiota bacterium | reverse complement strand
GTTCTTTTGCACGGACTCGCCGGTCCCATCGATGGCAAGACCTACGAAGCACAAATGGTCACGATGGGCACGAACACCGACGACTGGATCGCCGACGTCTCCTGCTACGTGCGCAAATCTTTCGGCAACAACGGCGCGATGGTCACCAAGAACGACGTGAAACAACTCCGCGCCGCCACCACCGGGCGCTCCACACCGTGGACGATCGAGGAGCTCAACGCCGGATTGCCGCAACCGCTCGACAATCGCAAGCAATGGAAACTCACGGCGAGCCACAAGCCCGAAGACGTCGGCCTGGCCATCGACGGCGATCCCAGCACCCGTTGGACCAGCGGGAAACCGCAAGTTCCCGGCATGTGGTTCCAGATTGAGCTGCCCGCCGAGACCGATATCGCCGGACTCCAGCTCGACTACGCGAAGTCCGACAACGATTACCCGCGCGGCTATACCGTGCAATTCTCCAGAGACGGCACCACTTGGGACAAGCCCGTCTTCCAGGGCGAAGGCCCGCATTCCTCGATGGAACTCATGCTTCCCAGACCGGCAAAGACCAAGTTCATCCGCATCAATCAGACCAGCTCCGCCAAAGGAACATACTGGAGCATCCACGAGCTTCAGGTGCTGAAGCCCGCTGTGAAGACGGCACCTCTCAAGTAATCAGTCGAACCATGCCGGGCAAATTCCAATTGAGATAAGGTATTTCCTAAAACAACGGGAATCCTCATAGAGTCAGCACTCGGGCTGGTGAGTGAGGAAAGCAAAAGATGAGCATGACAAAGTTGCGCGCAGTGAGAAAAAGGTGATTGGATAACGCTGATGCCAACTAACAAAGCGCTGAGTATTGACCTGAAGAAACTCAAGTCCCGTGCGTATCACATCGTAGAATGGGCAGAGGAAGTTCTCCGTCATTATCATGCCGCCATTTCCACTCGGAAGGATGCGGCACTCCAAGTGCAGATGCTCTACAAATGGATGTTCGTTCCGCCGACGCTGTGGCCGTTCCACATTCAGGATGTTCTTTCAGACTGTTTGCTGACTTTGAAAAAGAACCAACGCTTGAGTAAGCGGCAAATCCTCCTCATCGACCTGCTTCCTGAGCCGCCAGACGAAGCAGTCTGCATTGCCGTTGCCGAACATGAACTCCACGTTCAAAAAGGCTCCTACGAAAACCTTGTCAAAACGCAGGCCAAGTATGCTCAAAACGAACTTGCAATCAGATCCGATCCGGAACTTCGCCGACAATGGATGCGTATCAAAGCCGCCTTCAATATCCAAGCCTTCAGCGACAATAAGGGCGTGATTCGTCGAAGCATGAGTGCCGAGCGAAATCTACGCCCGGCGTTTTCTGTCAACATGCGCCACCATGCTGATATTTTCCATGCGGCATTCGATGCATTCTGCCTGCGTTGGCATTTGTATGGCATGCAAAACGACAAACCGCTACTACTCAAGCTCGCCGTCAACATCACGCCTTACGGGACGATGATTCACATCCCTGCTTATTGGTCTTTTGACCCGAAGCGCGACATTCGCTGGGGCGAGATTGCCAGCCTCCATCGCGCACGCGTATCCGGTCGGCAAGGGGCCGCACTTGCAGAAGGACTGGCTGAAAGAATGAAGGCGGCGAGGAAACTGCGGCGTCTCGACAAGGAAGCCAAGCATCTGGGGCTGAAAGGAATTAGGAAGCACGAGTTTCTCTGCTCAGGTCTTGGATGGGTGCCAGGCACCTGCGCAAAACGCATAAGTCGGCTTCGTGCGGAGTTTGAGAGCAGGCCGACTCTGGTGAAGGTGAAGTAAGTTTCTTCCATCGGGTCAACGATTGGGGACAATCAGTTCCATTGATCAGTGCCTGCAAGTAGGTTTTCATCTGGCTCAAATCACACCCATCCCATGCCCAACTACTACTGCAAATATTGCGGATTCAAAAGTTCAGCTGTCATCAGCCTGACGGCTGGTTCCTGCCAAAGACATCCCAGCGGTCCCGGCCGTGGGAAGCACGCGCTCTATGAGGGCAGCGAGAAATCGCAGTATCACTGCAAATATTGCGGGTTAAAAGCGTCGTCGATTGCCAACCTGACTATGGGGATGTGCCCGCGCCATCCAGACGGCTCATGCAAAGGGAAGCACGCACCGGCCCTCTGACCCCTCTTTTTAAGAACAAATTGAATCACTGTCTTCATGCGTCACATCAGCCAATTCAGGAGTTGTCTCGCATACCCGATCACCACAGACGGAGCACGCAGAGCTTCCACACTCGCCAACGAGTCACTGGCGATGAGATCGGAGGAAACTCTAGAATGGCAGGTCGGCCAGAAGATTCTCTGTGTTGATGACTCGTTCTCGTCCGATGCCGTAGAAGCATGTGATTCACTGCCGGTGGCAGGGCGCATCTACACGATTCGCACCATACGATCATCGCATACCCTGGCCGCTGAGAACGGTGGTGTTGCCGCGCTCTTGGAGGAGATTCTCAACTCACGACTGCGCTATGGTAAAGAGCCTGGATTCTGGCTATGCAGGTTTAAGCTGTGTTCATAACGAATTACTTGTCTGGTTTGCGGCATCATAAAATATGAAAACTCAAAAATTGGGAATAGTTGAGGAGCTAAGAGAAAAATACAAAAAGCGATTGGCTCGTGCCAATGCGGAAGGTGAAAATAAATATGACGATGGCAGGCCAAAAATTGACGCTGATATTTTCTTGTTCCAGAAATGGGCCTACCGCGTCGGCAAAGGCTGGTATGGATTTGATCTGGGCCACATCCCTCCCGTCTGGACGGATATACTGGACGATTTCCTATCATGGCTGGAATCCCAGTGCCCGGATTTTGAAATTCATCAGGTCAAAATTAAAGGGCGTGGCTTAAGAATTTATCTTGGCACGAAGACCGATATTTTCATTCCAGATAAAAAAATCCGTTTAGAAATTTCCAAACTGCAAGACCTGTTGATCTCACCGCAATATATCGAAAGCACTGATATGCCGCCCTCCAATCCATCCGAATTTGAGCGAGAAGCGATGGCGGCATTATCAGCAGCGGCTGGTTGTGGCTCATCTATTTTCCAACAAACCATGAACAATAAATTCGTAACCGAAAGCAACCTCATCGAAGGCATCACGCGCCCGCCAACTAAAGCGGAACTCGACGAGTTTGAGCGCTTCCTCGCGCTGCCTACAGTCACCGTGGCCGAACTGCAAAACTTAGTGAGCGTGTATCAGCCCGATGCCGAGCTGCGTGACCGCGTTGGTCTGAATGTGTGCGTCGGAAACCATATCCCGCCGCCTGGCTGTCCAGAAATCCGCAAACGTCTCGCTGAACTCTTGGAGCGCGCGAACCTCATGCCAGAATCGGCGCACAAGCATCATCTGGAATATGAGACGCTGCATCCGTTCACGGACGGTAACGGACGGTCTGGCCGTGCGGTTTGGGCGTGGCAAATGCGTCGCTTCCCGCTCGGGTTCCTGCATCACTTCTACTACCAGCCGCTAGAAACAGCCAACCGCGAGAGCCACAACCAAATGATACAAGCAGCCCAAAGTGCGGACGCAGCTCGCAAAGAAAGTCAGAAACCTTCACGCAAGCCATGAATTTCACCAGCCTCGACTTTGAAACAGCCAATCAATCACGCGTCAGCATCTGCGCCGCCGGATGGCCCTGAATTTCCGGCCATCGCACACGAAAACTGTTGAGCGCAGACACGCGCATGAGTTGTTGCAAAAGGCGGGCATGGAGCAGAACCGCTTTTGTCAGGAAATCGGGTTGTTAAATTGCTTACCCCCTACATACTTATTTATGAACCCATCATCTAACCTTTTTGATCCCGCTTTAAAAGAGATTTCACATTATCAGTCTTTTCCCGCAATGTTGCCGTTCGTCGGGCAGGGATATGTTTTAGAAAACCGCCCCAAATTATTGATACTTGGAGAAAGCTTTTATTTGCCAGAATATTCAACGCTACAACTAAACGCAGGCGAATGGTATTCCTCAAACCAAGGATTGTTAGATGATGAAGTAGTTGCATGGATAAACTGTCGCGGTCTTCTTGAGTGCGATTGGAAGTCTGGTGGGCAGAGGATGTATGCGGAAATTAACCGCTGCCTTGCTGAAGTTGATTTGCCTTCGCTAGACCGACCCGTTTCAAACATCTGTTATAATAATACATTTATGCGACCAGCGACAGAAGGTGAATCCTTTAAACATTGCTGCGAGGAACAAGACATTGTTGTAAGTATCGACACATTGACCAGAGTAATTGCAACATTAAAGCCCGATTTGGTAATTTTTGTGTCGAAGTATGCGTGGGATGCGGTTGGATGGCGCATTGCTAAGCAGATTGCATCGGTAAATTTTGATTTTGTCTCCCATCCGCTTGATCCAAGGCATTGGAATGTGAAGTCATATGAGCACGGTAGGGAAAAGTTTATCTCTCTCCTCAAAAAATGGGCAAGAAAGGCAGGATGTGATTGAAGTGAAAACGCGAGTGGCAAACCAATATCAAACTTCCAACTTAAGGTTAGCAATGAACTACTACTCCAAGCATTGCGGAAGCAGGGCCTCCAGCTCCTCCTATCTGATGCGGGCTTCAACGTGTATGCGCTATCCGCTTGGCAACAACGAAGGCAGGCTCGAGCCCGCCCTTTGAAATAATCTGCGCGAAAAAATGGACGACAACTCTTTTGAAACTATTCACTGTTCTCAAGCGCCGGATTTCGTCAGCGTCATGACACACTCGATATGCCGCGTCTGCGGGAAGAGATCAAACGGTTGCACTTTGCGCAGCGCGTAACCGGCCTCGATAAATTTCACCAAATCCCGCATCTGCGTGGCCGGATTGCAGGAAACATAAACAATGCTTGCCGGTGAAAAAACAAAGAGCTGGCGCAGAAAATCCTCGCCGCAACCCGCGCGCGGCGGATCAAGAATGACCGCCGTCTGGTCGGGTGGAAGTTCGATGCCGTTAAAAATGTGTTCCGCGCTTCCCAAGATGAAACGACAATTCTTGATGCCGTTGATGGCGGCGTTGTTTGTGGCCTTAGCTGTCGCACTGGCGGAAATCTCAATGCCGACGACCTCCTGAAAATGCTTCGCGCTG
>JAYVZW010000277.1:0-5119 GCA_043783015.1 Verrucomicrobiota bacterium | reverse complement strand
CAGCCCGGCTGGCCGCTTCCTAACCGAGCACGGCGTCACGCAGTCGGATTTCAACAGCTACGGCAGCCGTCGCGGGAATGACCTTGTGATGACCCGCGGCACCTTTGCCAATGTCCGCATTAAGAACCTCATGGTCCCCGGCACCGAAGGCGGCGTTACAAAATTTTTCAACCACATTAAGCCGCAACCGCAGCTTATGGTGGAAGCCCATGAATTGCCGAATGGAACCATCACGGGCCCCGAACCAGCCCCTACGGATTCGGTCGTCATGTCGATCTTCGAGGCCGCCGAGGCTTACAAGGCGGCAGGCATTCCATCCATTATTCTTGCCGGTGAGGACTACGGCATGGGCTCCAGCCGCGACTGGGCCGCCAAAGGAACGCGACTCCTTGGCGTCAAAGCCGTGATCACAAAATCCTTCGAGCGCATCCACCGCAGCAACCTTGTTGGCATGGGCATTCTCCCGTGCAACTTTAAGAACAAGGAAGATTACGACAAGGTCAAAGACCTGGCCAATGCCACGTTCGATCTCCTGGAACTCAGCAATGACTTCAAGCCAATGGGCGAAGCCATCCTCCGCGTCCACGAGTTTGATGGTGGCACCTTCGATGTCCCCGTCATCGTCCGAATCGACACCCCCGTCGAAATCGACTACTACCGCGCTGGCGGTATCCTGCCGTATGTGCTCGCGCAGATTTTAAGGGCGAATGGGTAGCACCTTTGTCTTTTCATCAAATCATGCCAGGTTGAAACATGGCTGGCCCTCCACGTTCCAAGCCTCCGCGACCACCCGGCGCATTCACACCAATGCCTAGTGGCTCGGGAGCGATACCCGTTTTCAGAGTGGTGTTCTCGGTCGCTTTGTCGACAGCAGGAATCGTGACTCTAGCAACGGTGGTGACGCAGACATATGGCTACGGATTGTTTATGCTGCTGCCTCTTGCCGCAGGATTTGCCAGTGCATTGCTATGCAATCGGGGCCGAAAGTGGGATTGGTCGCGCACCTCAATGGTGCTGGCCCTCACACTTGGACTGGCGGGGTTTCTCATGCTTGGAATCGAGGGCATCGTGTGTCTGTTGATGGCATCAGTGATTTCCTCCGCACTCGCGAGCATTGGCGCCATCATAGCATGGATTGTCAGCAAGATGAAGTCGCACCAACGGACGATGTTGCTGCTGGTTTGCGGCATTGCGCCAATCACGATGGGTTTCGAGCAACGGTTCAAATCAGCGTCACCGCTGCTTGAACAGACTACGACGATTGAAGTCAATGCGCCACCCGAGGTGATCTGGCGCTTCGTGCCTTCATTTCCAAGAATCGAAACAGCACCGGACGGACTGCTGGCGCACGGCCTCGCATATCCAATCGAAGCCACGATGAACGGCGCCGGCGTTGGTGCGCGAAGGAGCTGTGTGCTGAGCACCGGTCACATGCCAGAGATCGTTACGCGATGGGAGCCGGGTCGCGTGCTTGAGTTCGATGTGCTAGAAACTCCACCAGCGATGTTTGAGAGTAATCCATTTTTCAATGCAAAGCCACGCCATGTCGAAGGCTACTTCACGGTCAAGCATGGGCGGTTCGTTCTGATTCCGCTCGAAGGCGGACGCACGCGGATCGAAGGAACAAGTTGGTTTCAGCACGATCTCTGGCCGCAGGCTTACTGGGCTCCGATCACAAGCCGTGTGGTAAAGGCCGTGCATGAGCGCGTGCTCAAACACATCAAACAACTCGCAGAGAATTGCGCGGCGGAATGACTTCGCGCCGCTCGGGCACCCGCTTGACCAGCCACTTGTCTTTCTCTTGCCCGAATGCTTGACTTTTACTTGACCATGTGATTGAATTCCTTTATCCAGAAAGGAGTCAACCCATGTCATTTCAACCACAGTTCAGCATTAGCGCCCAGGTCGTCCGCGACTTGGAGGCCATTGCCACGCTGAGGACGCAACTGTCCTCGGCCACGGTGCAGGTTTCCTGGGTGCCGCAGTTGCAGAAGGACACAAAGCATCGCGGCGCTCACGCTTCCACGGCCATCGAGGGCAATCCTCTGACGCTGGAAGATGTGCGTGCGCTGGATTCCGGCGCGCTGCTGCCGTCGCACACGGAACGTTCGCGGCGCGAGATCACCAACTACTTCGCCGGTTTGCGCTGGATGGAGCGGCGCGCGGCCAATGCCGCCCGGGTCACGCACGAGGATTTGTTTGAACTGCACAGCCGCCTGGCCGGAGCCGTGATGGATCAGGGCGAGGCGGGGCGCTATCGCAGCATCCAAGTGCGCGTGGGCAAGCATGTGCCACCGGGCGCGGAGTTTGTTTCCGGTCTGATGCGCGAGTTGCTGGACTGGTGGAACGGCCCCAGCACGGAGTGGTCGCCCGTCATCAGTTCCTCGGTGCTGCACTACCAGTTTGAGAACATCCATCCCTTCGCGGACGGCAACGGCCGTATGGGGCGGATGCTCGCGCTATGGGATTTATATCGTCGCGGATTCGACACGCACCACATTTTCTCCGTGGATGAAATCTACTGGGAGGACCGGCCGCGCTATTACCGCGAGCTCGATGCCGTGCGCAAGCGCGGTGACAATCTCACCGGCTGGCTGGAATACACGACCGAGGGCTTGCGGCAAATCCTTGACCGCGTGTTGCTGCGTGTGCAGCGGCTATCTGCCGAAGCTGGCAAAAAACAAACCGTGCTGCGACCGCGGCAGGAGCAGGTGCTGCATCTGCTGCGGGATCGCGGTGCCATCGCTCCGGCGGAGCTCTGGTCGGCTCTCGGCGTGACGAAGCAGGGAGCCGCCAACATCCTCGCGCCCCTGCTCAAATCAAAGCTGGTGAAACGCATCGGCACCAAACAAAACGGACGTTATGTTTTGACATGAACGCGATGGATCATTCCGCCTCAATGCGCTTGATGGCATAGTCGCCGGATTTTTCTTCGAGCTTCAATTCGAGCAGACCGCGATCGCGTGCGGCTTCCAGCAAGGCCCGGAACGAACGGAATCCGTGGTAGCGCTCATTGAAGCCTGGTTGCTTGCGGCGCAGGGCTTGCTTGATCATGGAACCCCAAAGCTTTTCATCTGCACCGCGTTCCTCAATGATGTCATCGGCGGTTTCCATGACCAGCTGGATGGCCTTTTCTGGATCGCCTGCAGGCTTTGCCTCGGAAGATGCCACAGCTTTCGCGGATGTCTGCGGTGCGGGCTTGCGCCCGGCGGCGGCGCGTTTTTTCTCGTGACGCACTAAGTCGTCATAAAAAATAAACTCGTCGCAGTTCGAGATGAAGAGGTCAGAAGTTGAGTTCTTCACGCCAACACCGATGACGGTCTTGTTGTTCTCGCGCAGCTTGCTCACGAGCGGCGAGAAGTCGGAGTCGCCACTGATGATGACGAAGGTATCCATGTGCGGCTTCGTGTAGCAGAGGTCGAGCGCGTCCACGACCATGCGGATGTCGGCGGAGTTTTTCCCGGACAGTCGCACGTGGGGAATCTCGATCAGCTCAAAGGAAGCCTCGTGCATCGGCTTCTTGAAGACCTCATAGCGCGACCAGTCGCAGTAAGCTTTCTTCACGACAATGTGGCCTTTAACCAGCAGGCGTTCCAATACCTTGCTGATGTCGAGCTTGTCATACTTCGCCTCGCGCGTGCCAATGGCGATGTTCTCAAAGTCGCAGAACACGGCCATGGTTTGGGTGCGTTCGTTTTCAGGCATGGGCTAAGATGGCTTGTTGGAGAACAATTGCAGCAAATTTTGCAAAGCCCCGCGCCGGGTCGCGGCGGCGTAGATGCCGGTGACGAGCGCCGCAAAGCCGCAGAACCAGAAGACTTGGCCGGGTGTCAGTTTAATCAAAGAAAGCAGGAACTGCACACCGGATGCAGCGAAGATGCCGACGAACGACAGCAGGTTGGCCGCGCCCTGCACTGCACCCTTGGATTCCGGAGCAGGCTTGTGTTGCAGCACGGCGGAAACCGGAACAATGAACAGCCCTGCGAACAGGCCGAGAGCGACGAGGCTGATCGTAAAATTTACAATGCTGATTGCCGTGATTCCCATCGGGATCGTGCTCAATGCCAGCCCCAACGCGCCCAGAGGAACGAAGCCGTATTCGATGCGCCCTCGCGAAAGAAATCCCGCCGCCGCGCTGCCGATACCGATGCCAATTAACAACGCGGAAAGCAGCAGCGTGTTTTGAAAGCGGTCGAGACCCAGCACGCTGTCAGAATAAAGCACAAGATTCTGCTGCACGAGTGCGGCGACAAACCAGAAGCCGGTATTGCCCCAGTTCGCGCGCCAGAGATCGCGGTCGCTGTGAAGCAAACGAACCTGCGCGGCGAGGTCCGTCACAGGATTGCATCGGATCTGACACGTCGGATCAGCGGGCCGCACACGCGTGATTTTCTGGCTCGCAAGCCAGCCGCAGAACGCGAGTGCCGAGAGAATCAGTCCTGACCAGTATTGTCCGCCATGAATGTATTCCGCGAGGAAACCACCGGCCATCATTCCAAGGATGACACCGGCAAACGTGAGCAGCTCCAGCAAGCCGTTGCCCCAAGAAAGTTTTTCATACGGCAGCATTTCGGGAAGGATGCCGTATTTCGACGGGCCAAAGATCGCGCTGTGACAGCCCATGAAAAATACAGCGAGATATTCCAGCGCAGGAACTTGCAAGCCGAGTCCGAGAGCCGCAAAGAGCATGATGAATATCTCGGCGAATTTGACGCCGCGCATCACCCCCGCCTTGCTAAACCTGTCCGCCAGCCAGCCGCCGAACATGGAGAACACCAGGAATGGCCCGGCGTAAAGCACACCTGCCAGAGGCACGATGTGGCTCCGCTCGTCTTCAGTGGTCGCACGTCCGAGTGCGAGTCCGATGACGAGAAACTTCAACGCGTTATCGCTGAAAGCGTTCTGGCATTGCGTGCCCATCAGCGCCCAGAAGCCGCTCCGCCAGCCCTCGTGATGAGAGGGTGAACCGTTGCTCATGGAGGCTGAGTAGAATTACCGCTGTTTAAGTGACGCATCTGTTTCACTTCCTTCAATTTGGAGTCCACTTCGGCGGCATCGTTGTTCTTGCCTGTCCTGACAAGCTCGTCATGCAAAGAGGAAAGGGCTTGCTCGTGTTTTT
>JAYVZW010000276.1:0-15453 GCA_043783015.1 Verrucomicrobiota bacterium | reverse complement strand
TGACTCTTCGCCGTTCTCCTTCATGAAGGCCTCAAAATCCTTCTGGGAGAGAACGAAAAGCCTGGCCTTCATCTGGCTGTGACCAGGCCCGCAAAGCTGACCGCAAATGATGTCCCATTCTCCGACTTTGGTCGGCTTGAACCAGATGTGTGCACGCACGCCGGGAGTGGCATCCTGGGCCATGCGCATGGAAACCAAGGCCAGATTATGGATTACATCCTTGCTGGTGACGTCGATTATGACGGGGCGATCAACAGGGATGGTCAGGGCGCTACCCTTGATGAAATCATCCTTGCCGTTGGGATCCTTCATGTCACGACCAATGACATTGCCATTGGCGGCATCCACATTTTTCAGTTCAATGTTTCCCAGCACACCGTCCAGACCTGGATATTGGAAGTTCCAGTTAAACTTCTCCGCTACGGCTCGCAATTTCAGAACGTTGGCACCGGTCGGATACTGGTCGGAGCGCTCGCCCCAAAGAGGAAACGCGAATCCGAGCAAAAGAATGGCCTCGACAATAACCACTCCGATCTCGATGTGCGTTGTGACGTGACCGCGAACGCCTGTGTAATCAGCCTTGGACTGTCGTTTCTGCCGGAATTTGGTGAAAACTATTACGAGGAAAACCGACCAGCCTATGCCAAGGGCCAGCATGAACCAATGCACCACCTCGAGCATGTGATCCACCATTTCTCCGTGTTCGGAGGCTAGTGCAGGAATGCCCAGAAATTTGTTTATTGAATAAAGGGCGAGCAGAGGGGTCACGTTCATGACGGGGTCACGGAAGGGTGTTGGTGTATTGGCGCTGTTTGCGTGCGAAATTGAAGATGATTTTGATCAGCAGACCGAGCATCAGCATGACCACGACCACCATGAAAAGAATGGCCATGTTGGCGGCGCGGGCCACATCGGTTCCCTGATCGGGCAGACAAGTGGCACAAGCGATGATGGAGGCGGGAAAGTTCATGTCAGACGATGATAGTTTTGCTTTTTATGACAACAAACCACAAGCCGTATGCCAGCAGGGCCAGGGCCAGAGAACCGCTGAGATTTCCCAAGGTGATGGCACCGAGGCGTTGAGCGCTCTCCACATCCCACATTGACCATGCCCAAAATCCACCGGCACACAGGAACGCCAGCGTGATAAAGAGGATATGGAAACCCTTGAGGGACATGAGCGGGATTAGAAAACGTAATCTTTGAGAGGATCCGACCAATGAAGATACGTCAGAAAGAACAGACCGATGACAAATACCAAAGTGAAAAGAAGGAATTTATAAATAATGCCTTTTTCATTCTTCAAGTGCATGAAGATCAAGGCCACCAAGCTCGCCTTGAAGGCGGCAATCAAAAGACCAATGGTGATGTTACGTGCGTGGCTGCCGAAATCCACATATTGGAGCCAGACGGTAAGGACGGTAAAGACAATGAGCAGACCGCCAATTTTCCAGACCATCGCGGACTGTTTGGCAAAGTATTCGGGACTATCGTGGTCGTGATGATCGTGGGACATGGTGAATAAGAATACTGACTTACATGAGGTAAAGAAGCGGGAAGAGGAAAATCCAGACCAAATCGACAAAGTGCCAGAAAAGGCCTCCGGTCTCGACGCGGTTGGCCAGACGCTCGGGATCTTCCTTGAACATTTTTTTGCCGAAGATCAGGAAGTAAGACAGAACAATGGCACCACCGATGACGTGCAGACCGTGCAGACCAGTCAGGGCAAAATAGATCGCAAAGAAGTTGTTATACTTGGGAGTGAAATTGGAGTAAAAATGGATGTCGTTTTTCTGAATCGCGATCTCAGGATGATCGTGATGTCCGCCCGCTTCAGCCGCATGATCGTGCGCGCCGTGTGCGACACTCTCCGTCGCTTTTTCCGCCTCCTTCTCATTTCCTTTAGGTTTGGCTTCATGGTCAGCTGCGGATACTTCATGAAGACTGATCTCCATGGTGAATGCCTCGCGCACAAAATCACCATTCCTGAGCGGATCCTGGGATTTGTGTTTCTCCCCAAACTCACGCGACTGTTCCTGATTGTGTTTCAGGTATTTTTCTTTCCATTCTGAACCGAGAACCTTCCATGCATCTGCCTTAGATACATCTGCCACTGCATTTTTTAATTTTGTTTCGTTGGTGGGGATTATGCGACGCAGGTCAACCTTGTCCACCAGAAGTCGCATGGTGTCGTCCTCCAGCTTGCCTGCTATTTCAGTCCCATCACGGAAAGTTGCCTTCCCTTGGTCATAATTCGCCAGCCGCGCAGGCTCGATATTAAATTTCAAAGGAGCGAGAGCAGTAAGTTTAACTGAGGCTTTTTTTGCCTTGATCGCCTCCGCCAGCAGTCGTGCAACTTCACTGCTGTTGAGTGTCACTGACCGGCCCGCCTCGTCCTTGAACTCGGGTTTGCCATCAATCAAATATTTTAGGAAACCTGCGTCCGATGCTGGGTTAACCAGACTTATGCCCATGACTCCGACGTCATTCAGACGGGTCGCAAGGGTTACGGTAGTTACATTGCCAAACTTAACGAGGTATTCATTGTTGACGAGGTGACCTTCCAGCACGCTGCCGTCCTTGAGCTGCACACCGTAATGGTGGAACTTGTCATTGTATTCCACGGCCTTGATACACATGAACGCGCCAGCACAAGCAATGGTAAGCGTCATCCAAATTTTAAACATGCCCCACTTGCGCATTTTTAAAGCCAGCCATGCCTGAAGCACGGTGACCGATGAAAAAATGAGCACCAGGGTATTAATAAAGCCCCACTTTACTGTCAGCACATGAACCGGCCATGGGAAGTCGGCGCCAATGCGCAGAAAGATATAAGCGGAAAACAAACCGCCGAAGAGCATGACCTCGGAGGCTAGAAACAGCCAGATGCCAACCTTGGCATTCCAGAGGCCGGTGTCGGGGCGGGGTTTAACGGTATAAGGAATATCCATCAGAGAGGGAGTGTTTGATTTCGCAAGATTTCGGTGATGCTCGGTTCAATGCTCCGCGTGTGTGAGCTTATCCTCCACTTTCGCTCCGTCTGGCAAGAACTGCGGGGTGTAGTCTCCTTCTGCGCCCGGAACGCTGTATTCATAGGGATTGCGGTAAGCCACCGGTTCGTGGAGGAAATTGCCGTGGCCAGGAGGTGTGGGCGTGTCCCACTCCATCGTAGTAGCCTGCCATGGATTGTCGCTGGTGACCTTCTTACCTCCTTTGATGCTGAAGAAGAGATTGAAGATAAATGGAACCTGCGCGATGGCCAGTCCCCACGCAGCAAATGACATCAGCGAGTTCAATCCAATCATGGTAGATTCCACATGAACGCCAAAGACACTCGCGACACTCGCCCAACCCTGGCTGAACCAGTTACTCACGCTCGTGGTGTCCTCGAAGGCCTTTCCACCATCATACCAGCGGCGATGGAATCCAGCCATGCCTTGAATCATCATCGGAGCAAAGAGAAGGTTCATGAAAACCAGTGACGGCCAGAAATGAAGCCTGCCCAGTCTTTCACTCATGAATCGGCCTGTTATCTTGGGATACCAATGATAAATGCCGGCAAACAAGGCAAAAATCGTTCCTGGTGCGACGACATAATGAAAGTGTCCGATTACATAATAGGTGTCATGCAAAAACAAATCGATGGTGTTGAATGCCAGCGGTAGCCCCGTCAAGCCACCGATTCCAAACATAGGGAGGAATGCACATGCAAAAAGCATGGCCGTGTTAAACCTGATGGAACCTCCCCAAAGAGTGATCATCAGGCACGTCAGCAAGATAACAGATGGCACTGAAATGAGCACGGTTGTAATCTGGAAAAAAGTGCTGACCACCGAACCCATGCCAGTAAGATACATGTGGTGCGCCCAGACAATGAAGCTCAGGAAACCAAGAACCAGAACCGCATAAATCATGGTCTTATGTCCCCACAAAGGCCGGCGGATATTGCAAGGAATGACCTCGGCCACGGTTGCGATCGCGGGAAGAATCAGAACATATACCTCCGGGTGACCCAGAAACCAGAATAGATGCTGATACAGCAAGGGACTTCCGCCGCCGGAAATGTCGAGATGCCGGTTAGCCTCAACCAGTCCGGTAGGGAGAAAGAAGCTCGAGCCGAAGACACGATCGAATAACTGCAGGATCGCTGCGACTTCCAGTGGTGGAAATGCCAGCAACAAAAGGAAACCGGTCACAAGCATCGCCCAGACGAAAAAGGGCATCCGCATCCAGGTCATACCTTTGCAACGAAGATTCAAAATGGTCGTGACAAAGTTTACTGCACCCAGCAGAGATGAGGAAATGATCATCACCATGGCCAGCAGCCACTGCGTCTGACCGGTGAAGAAGATATTTTTCACATCGAGATACTGCACCGTCGTGGCCAGTGGCGAGTAATTCGTCCATCCGACTTGGGCCGCACCGCTGGGCATGAAAAAGCTCAACATCATCAAAACCCCGCCGACGAAGAAGAGCCAGTAACTCCATGCGTTCAGTTTAGGGAATGCCATGTCAATGGCACCGATCTGAAGAGGGACAATATAATTGCCAAAGGCTGCGAACCCAAGCGGCACCACCCCAAGGAACACCATGATCGTGCCGTGCATGGCTCCGAACATATTGTAAATGTCCGGACTGACCACGCCTCCCGGTGTCCAGCGTTCGAAACCGCGAACCAGCCATCCAAAATAATGAGTGAGCCACTCAAGGCGGCCAGGATGCGCAGCTTCATAAAACCACCCAAGAAATGGAAGCGGTTTGCCAGGAAATGCGATGCTGTAACGCATTACCATCATAAGGAAAAAACCAAACAGTAGGAACACCATGGCCGTAAGGCCGTATTGCAGGCCGATAACCTTATGGTCCGTAGAAAAGATATATTTCCACAGGAAACTTTGTTTCTTATGCACGTGGTCATGCGCGTGATCCGATTGTTTCAGATCGTCGTTGGTGATCGCAGTAGCGCTCATTCGGATATATAAGTGGGATTTAAGATGTTCGAAAAATTATTTTGGTGCGGGGGCCGGAGGCGGGGTGCCCGTCGCGCCAGGACCGGCAGGTATCTCGCCAGAAATATTCCTGTCTTTGTAAGCTTCAAGTTCTGCAGCCGTCCAGGGAGTAGGATGATTCTCAATATCCTTGCGGATTTTGGGAATCATTTCCTTGGTAACCATCGTGCCCTGGTTGCCCCAACTGTTACGAACATAAGTCAGCACACATGCAAGCTCGGCATCAGAAAGGTGCGCTTGGGTCGGCATGACGTTGTTGAAATTTGCACCTTTGACCGTTACCGGTCCCATAAGTCCGCGCAGCACAATTCTTGCAGATCGCTCGGTTCCGCCCGCCACCCATTCTGAACCCGCCAGCGGCGGAATGAGACCCGGCTGCCCGACACCCGTCGCCTGATGGCAACCCTGACAGTTGTTGTAAACAGTAGCTCCTTTTTTCATCGCCTGTTGGAAGGGATCAAGTTGAACCATGCTGCCTTTATCAATTGGGCGGATATCATCCGGCATCCCCGCGAAGGGAGAGCTTTTGTTAAAATCAAAGCCGCCCACCAAGGTGTTGGCCCCGATATAACCGCCGCCAAATATCATAACGATCCATGAGGCTACGAACACCCAGATTGGCATCGGTTCGCGTCCGGGCTGCACATCGGGATTCTCGCGCTTCACGGCGGAGTGAAGGCGATCTAGGTCGGTGGAGTCGTAGTTCTGCGGCTGGTTTTCGTTCATGGCAGATTATTTTTTCGCGGCTTCAGCAACCACATGGCCGGGGACTGGAGCATCTTTCTTCAATGACAAAATGTAATCCACCAAGTCTTCAGCGCTGGGAGTAGGAATAACTTCATATTTAGAGTTTGCCGAAGCATTCGGCAATTTCAAGGCATAGGCGGATCCTTTGCCTTCCTTTAATCTATATAGATACAAGTGCCGGAAGCTTGGCATGATGCTCCACTTGTGAATGGCGCGCGGAGCATACAACTGCAAGTGCAGTGCATTACGATCAGCCCTGCCATCCTTGTCGGTAAAGCGGTATCCGGCATTCGCCAGATCAGGCCCATTGCGCTGGACACCCAGCGGGGCAACAGGCTCGCCAATATAATCTAATGGCGTGCTGGCGCGCACCACATCTCGCGGGACGTCACTTTGATCGCTGCCCCAGCCTTTTTTCCATCCATCGCTGATTCCCGCAAAGGAAGGACGAATGATCTGGGTGTGGCATTGGACACAACCTTCACGTGCATAAACTAGCTGGCCTTGTCGATTGACACCCTTACCAGGATAGACCCCCTCTATGCCATCGCGCTCCTTGTCATAGGCAATGGGTGCCAGTTTTTGTGCCCGTAGAGCTGGAATAACAACCAACGCCAGCCAGGGCAAACCGAAACTGATAACCAGACCGAGGATGAATTTGCGGAAACTCGTCATGCTAGCGTCGTAATGGGTTAGGCGGTTGCATGAGCGTCGTCATGCTCGCGATGCAAAAGTGTGGGGGCCACGCTGCGGCGGCCAAGCCCCAGCACCATGAAAACAAGATGGATGAAGAACCAGAAATTCGACCAGAGAATAAACACCCAGGCCAGGGTGCGCCCTACAAGATAGCCCCGGGCGTTAACAATGGAACCAATAAAGGGCAGGTTCCAATTAGATGGTGCGTTGATGCTTTCGCCCTGGGCAAGCCCGCCCACTAACATACATACTACCAGTGTGGCGATACCATATACAGAGAACCAGAAGTGATTGCGGATCATGCGGGCACTGAGCCACTCGCAGCCGGTGAGGCGGGGAACAATGTAATAAATCGCGCCAAACATCGTCATACTGAAGAACCCGTAAATGGCCAGCAGATGAAACCCATGTTCCGCATAGGTGAACTGCATGGTCGATCCCGTCCAAAATGTCCCCAGCAATGCGGCTACCAAACTGGCTAGCAAGTAACTGAATGAACCTACGAAAGTAAAACGCAACGTGGGGCTGGTCTGAATCATACCATGCTCCCCGGTAGTGGTCAGGTGATGGTTCAAGCCGACGATTCCCGCCGGAAGCAACATGAATATGGCGGCTGTCCCGCCGATGCCCGGCATCCAGGCAGGGAGCGGGCCGCACATGTATTTCTGGAAACCGGTCCAGCCACCCAGTGCGGCAAGGCTCCAGAATCCTATGACGGCCAACTGGTAACTGGCAATAGGTTTGCCTGTGATCTTCGGGATAAAGTAATAACAGGAACCGAGACCAACCGGGACAAAAAACAGCATGATGAGCGTGTTTACATACCAGGCGTTGATGCCTGCGCCTATCGCGCCAAGGGGCGCATGAAGAGACCAGTGATTCAATAAAAGATTGGCCGTGATGTAAATCCAAGGAAACCAGAAGCACGCACCCACCAGATACCAGGGCGTTATCATAAAGCCGCGCTCAATGCGTGAATTGGCAAACATGCCCACCACACGCCAGGCTATCATCAGAAATGCCACGAGCAACACGGGCCATACATAGGCGGGATATTCCAACCACTGAAGCGCGGTGCCGGAACCAAACAGGATGCCGAGTTCACCGAGAGTAACACCAATGTTCCAAAAAACCGCCGCAGTTACCAGTGTGCCCGCGCCTTTCTCCAGGACTGCTCCGCATCGACGGGCCATCAGCCAGAGGCTGGCACCGAGTCCGGCCTGGATAGCCCACCCATAAATCAGCGCGTTCATGTGAGCGGGCTGCAGACGTCCGTAATTGATGAACCAAAGATGACTGCGATCAAGAAACTCAGGCGCATAAAGTTTTACCGAAGCCACCAGGCCCATGATCGTGGCACCCAGCAACCACATGGCCGCGTTCGCGAACAGGAACAGCACCGGAAGACGCACCGAGCGGTCAATGGCCGCGCGACGCAGGCTGTCGTCGCCTGTTGTGTTGCTGTTGGGAATCGTCTCCATAGGTGTAAGGCGGAAAATATTTATTTTGGAGTGGCAGCTGGAGCGGGAGCAGATGCAGGCGATGCGGCGGCCTGTTTGATGGCAGTGGGTGATCCGGGCACGACCACCATCGTGGTCTCGATTTTGCGGGATTGAATTTGAGTTACGGCATTGGCAATAATTACGTTGGCATTAGATTTAAGGCCGTATTTTTCAATCAACGCGTCCTGCTCGACGGCAACATCCGCTTTCTTTTTTAGGCGTTCTGCCGAGAGAGGGTCAGATGGCTTGCCACCGGCCACAGCTTGCAAGATGGCGGCGACGACCGCGAAACTGGCAAACGCAGCCAGCACACCCACAAAAATGGACCACGGGCGGGAGGTTGAGGTTGTAGTTTGGGAAGACATGATGGGATCAGTTTATGGCGACCACAGATTCGAGAAGACGGGGATCTCGGCAAGGATAGAGACTGGACTTCCCGAGGCGCCGCAAGTAAGCCCAGCCGCAGATGCCTCCGATGCCCACGAAAGCGGCCACATCACCCAGCCAAGCACCGGGCAGCCAGAGCATAGGTTCACCGTGATAACCTAAACGCAAGGCATTGGCCCCGGAGGTAAGGGAGGGACCGCGTTCGGGAATGATCAGCCAGTAATAGTCCACCACATGCATCAACAACACCCATACGCAAACCCAGTTCATGGTGTCTGGAACTTTTTTGCGTCCGGCCGAAAGGAGAACGATGAACGTGATGACAAAGTGACCCCACACAAGAATATTGCTAAGATGCCACCAACCTTCGGTGTTACGCAGCAAGAAAAAGCGAGTCTCTTCAGTGATGTTGGCATACCATATGAGGAAGAACTGACTGAAAGCGATGTAACCCCAGAAGATGGTGAACGCCATCAGGAGTTTGCCCATCAGATGGTAGTGTTCCATGGAGACAGTTTTTTTCAGGTAGCCCTGGCTGCGCACAAAGGTCAAGGCGAGGATCGCCATCGCCATCCCACCCCAGGCACCACCAGCGAAGATATATACCCCCCACATGGTGGAGAACCAGGTGAAATCCATGGACATAATCCAATCCACCGCGCTGAAAGTCACGGCGAGCGCATAGATGAGCAACGGGAAGGCGCAGATGGCCCGAGAGTTAAAGGTATGTTTAAAGTTGCCATCCTTGTCCTGCTGGATCGACCACTTGCGCAGGATGGTGATCATTCCACCAAGGAACGCGAAATAGATGATGGCGCGGACATACCAGGCGGTGATATTGAGATAGCCAAACTTGTCGAACAGCACATGAAGATGCGGATTCGATTCGGACATGTGATGCAGGGCTTCACGAGTTGACTGACCATGCTCCGCGGCATGATGAGCGGCTTCTTTATGAATGGTCATCCATTCCCAAAGCGAATCCTGGATCGCAGGAATAAGCAGGAATGGCAGGGCAAACAAAGCCATCCATTTGACATTAGCCCCAAGATTTTCGAAAAGCCGGCGCACCGTCACACTCCACCCCGAATTGGAAAGGTGCTGGAGCATGGTCCAGAAGATGCCACCATTGGAAATCGTGAAGAAGAAGAAGAAAGCAAACAACCATGAGTAGGCGAACTCCGCCTGTCTCTGCGCGCCAAGGATGCCTGTCATGTAGAGGACAGATACGCCAAGCCCAATGATTCCCGTAATAAACAGAGCACCATTGAATTTTGACACTTTCGCCAGATCAAGGCGTTCGCCATCGCGCGGAAGGTCATCTAGGGTGATGGAATGAGAGCTCATCGGTAGTGGTTATTTGGCCGGAGTCTTGGAGGCCATTTGCAGGGTGCGTATGTAAGCAATAATGGCCCAGCGATCCGAGACAGCAATATTGGCACCATAGGCTCCCATCTGGTTCCAGCCATTGTTAATCACGTCGTAAATCTTGCCATCGGGGCGATAGGCCGGATTGCCGGGAGCATCAAATCCGGGGCCAGTAAGATCAGCAGGAAGCACGTTGGAATATTTTGTGAAGATGCCCTTGCCGTTGCCCGCCTGACCATGACAGACGGCGCACTGAATGTTATAACGCTCCTGACCGCGTTTGATCAAAGCAGTGTCCACCTTGATTTCTGAAGGAAAACCGTCTCCATAGAAGTCACCCACTTTGCCCGTATAGTAATAACCTGTGCCGTGAGTGAACTCATAGTCCTGCGCTTCGAACCCGGAACTGGCAGGTTGATGCGGCATCTGGAAGCCCAAGGGGACGGTTCCTGCAACCGGCTTGCGCATACCATGGCCGTCATCGAAGAAATTGCTCGGCTGCTGGTATTTCAACTTCGCCTGATCCTTCATGTCATTGAAGATTTGATAGGGCGACTCTTCGAACTTATGCCCGCGGAATCCGGCAAAACTCACAATGATGATCCCGGAAAAAATGTAACTGAGGAAGAAATATTTCATGAGCCGTCGTGATTACAGTTCGTCCTCAACCAATTCGATATTTCGGGCGCCAATGCTTTCCAGAAATGCCTTGGTCTCGGCCTGATGAAACTTTGGATCGCGCGCCTCAATGCAGACAAAAAAGCCGTCATCGGAGAATTTCTTGAACTGCTGGGAGGCAAACAAAGGGTGATTGAGGCGGGGAAGTCCCATCAAGGCGAGACAGCCAAAGAGTGCCGTGAAGGCCGACAGCAAAATCGTCAGCTCGAACATGATCGGGAAGAAAGCGGGAGTGGTATAGATGTTCGTCGGCTTGGCCTGAACGATTGTTGGATAAAGAATACACTGAGTGATGTAAGACAAAAGGAACGCCGTGGCGATGCCAGTCGCGCCACCGCAGAATACAAACCAGGGAAGAATGGAGCGTTTCACGCCCATCGCTTCATTCAGTCCGTGAATGGGAAATGGTGAATGCACATCCCAGCGTTGATAGCCAGCGTCACGGACTTTTTCTGCGGCATGATAAACGTCCCCTGCCCCGCTGAATTCAGCAAGGTATCCGTGGACTCGTTTGAGGGTGGTTCGTGACATGATCGTGTGCTCCTTTCCAGGTCAGTGGCTGGCTACGGCGGCGGTGCCGAGTTGAAGTTCGTGCGGCCCGCGCTCGGCATGGGCATCGTGATGAGGATTGCTTTCCGGCAGGACGCCTTTGACCTCGGCAATGGCGATCACCGGCAGAAATCGAATGAACAGCAGAAAGTTCATCATGAAGAATCCAAACGTGCCGATGAATGTCCAGTTATCCACCCAAGTGGCATGAAACACACGCCAGGAACCCGGCATAAAGTGACGCTCCAGTGTTGTCACGATAATGACGTAGCGCTCATACCACATGCCAGCGTTTACACACATGCAGACCAGCATGACGGCCACTAAATTTCTGCGCGCCCATTTGAACCAGAACAACTGCGGTGCAAACACGTTGCAGGAGAACATGGCGTAGTAATACCAGACTGAGGGACCATAACGCGCTCTTAACAGGAATGCCTGACCTTCATAAGGACTGGCGCTGTAATAGGCCATGAAAAGCTCCATGCAGTAAGCGTAACCAACAATCGTCCCGGTCAGCAGGATGATCTTGGTCATGTTATCAATGTGCTTTTCCGTGATCAGATCCTGCAATCCATAAATGGAACGAGCGGGAATCATTAGGGTCAGCACCATCGCAAAACCACCGAAAACCGCGCCCGCCACAAAATAAGGCGGGAAGATGGTAGTGTGCCAACCGGGAACTACCGAGGTAGCGAAGTCGAACGAAACGACCGAGTGCACCGAGAGCACCAGTGGTGTTGAAAGGGCTGCCAGAAGCAGATAAGCCATTTCATAATGGTTCCACTGGCGGTTACCTCCGCGCCAGCCCAAGGCGAACATTCCATAGAGAGTTTTCTTCAAACCAGGCTTGCAGCGATCACGCAGAGTCGCAAGATCGGGCACCAGTCCCAGATACCAGAAGACCACTGAAACCGAAAAATAAGTTGAAACGGCGAACACGTCCCAGAGCAAAGGCGATTTGAAGTTCTGCCAGATCGCATTCGCATTCGGAACCGGGGCGAGGAACCACACCATCCAGACGCGACCGACGTGGAAGGCCGGGAACAATCCGGCGCACATCACGGCAAAAAGCGTCATCGCTTCCGACGCGCGGTTGACGGCCGTGCGCCATTTCTGGCGGGTAAGAAAGAGAATCGCAGAGATAAGTGTTCCAGCATGACCAATACCGATCCAGAACACGAAGTTAGTAATGTCCCACGCCCATGCAACCGGCTGCTTCTGACCCCAAACACCCACGCCAGAGGCGACAAGATAAGCGAAGCAGAAAACCATGATGCCAGTCAAAGCCACTGATGGGATGAAGAGATACCACCAGAGCTTGGGCTGACGGTTTTCTACAATTCCGCAGATACGATTGGTGATCCAACTGTAGTTGCGATTGTTCAAGACCAGAGGCTCACGCTCAAGAATGCGTGGCTGGGCGGGCGCGGAAGCTGTGGCGGTGTGCTCCATGGTTTAGTAAATCAAGCTTTGTTAAGGCTGGCCTCTCCGGTTTTCACCTTGCGATCTCCGCCCGGCATAAGCGGGTCTGGGTTGATGTTGCGGATGCGCGCGAGATAACTGGTGCGTGGACGAGTTCCAATGTATTTCAAAACCTGGTAATTGCGGGGCGAGTCCTTCCAGCGGTTCACTGAGGATTTCTTGTTCGCAAGATCGCCAAACTCGATGGCTTCCGCAGGGCAGCTGGCTTGGCAGGCTGTCTTGACGGAGTCAAGCGGCACGCGCAGATTATTCTTGTCGTCCCGGCCAATGCGGCGCTGGTTGATCTTGGCGGTTTCGAGGCGCTGCACGCAATAGGTGCATTTCTCGATCACGCCGCGCATACGCACAGTGACGTTAGGATTCTTCTGGAGGCGGGCGGTTTCATTCTGAGTCTTCTCACCCAGAGGTCCGGCGTAAAGGTTGGGCACCTTGCCGATCAGCGGCAGAGTGGTGTCGATAAGCGGGTTGCGCTTATTGTAATCAAAGTAATTAAAACGGCGCGCGGTGTATGGGCAGTTATTGGCGCAGTAACGGGTGCCGATGCAACGGTTATAAGCCATGGCATTCAAACCCTCCTCGGTATGAACCGTGGCGTTGACCGGACAAACGGTTTCACAAGGAGCCGATTCGCACTGCTGGCAGGCGACCGGCTGGTGAATCATCTCGGGATTTTCCAGTTCCTCAATGTCAGCCACACCGCGATCTTCCACACCTCCGCTGGTGGAAAAGTAACGATCCATGCGGATCCATTGCATGACGCGCCCGCGGGCCACTTGATCCTTGCCAACCACGGGGATGTTGTTCTCACTCTGGCAGGCGACGATGCAGGCGGAGCAGCCGATGCATTTGGCGAGGTCAATAACCATGCCCCACTGGTGCTCATTCTCGTAATCGAAACCGTCGGGGTTTTCTTTGGATTTAACGCCGACACGTCCTTTATAGAGAGTAAGTTCAGCGGGCGGGATGTGTGAATCCATGCCCTCGGTCTGGGCAAAGGTTTCATTCTTATCAAAACGATCCTTGGTGCCCTCGCGGACCTGCGCGCGACCTTCCATCGTATAGTTATCCTGTGTGATGGCCAATGCGTAGTTACCATCGGCTTTCTCGACCTTGGCTCCATTCAGCACCAAGGAAGCGGAGCCGGAGCGAAGTGAATAAGCATTAAATCCGCGCTCGTTACCGACAACGCTGAACGACTTCTGTCCATAACCCAGGGGAATGGTCACGGAGTTATGGGCGTGACCGGGAGCGGACAATGCCGGTATATTCAACGATGCACCGCCAACGGTTACCTTGAGCCTGTCGCCGTCTTTCTTCAAGCCGAGCGCAGCGAAGGTCTTTGGACTAAGCCATGCAGCGTTATCCCAGGTAAGTTTCGTAACCGGGTCCGGCGCCTCTTGCAGCCAGGCATTATCCGCGTAACGACCGTCCCACATCTTCGCATCCGGCGTGAGCACGATTTCCATCGAGTCCTTGGTAGGCGCGAGGGGTTTATCCGCCTTGCCAGCGAGGGCGGAAAAACCAGATGTGTTGAATGTTGCTGACGCCCTGTCAAAAATCACACCCGCGAGAAATCCGTCGCGCAGGGTGTTATTCCATTTCTCATCATCCCAGCCGCCGGCCATTTTGGCAAAAGTCGCCTTAACAGCTTCGTAGGCGGCATCGCTCTCCGGCTTGGCGGGGGCGGCGTCCTTGGCGACGACGGCAACACTTGCTCCAAATTTTTTGCGACCGAGCAACGACAGCAAAATATCGTTCACGGAAGCTCCGTCGAACAGAGGCTGAATCATCGGCTGAACGACCGAGTAAGTGCCGTCAGCAGAACGCACATCACTCCATGATTCCAAATAATGAGCCGCAGGCAAAGCCCAGCTCGAAAACGCAGTGGTGTGTTTCGGACGGTCGGTCAGATGGGTAACCATCGGACGCTTCTCAAGACCCTTGAGCAATGTGAAAACATCTTCCAGATCATAGGCCGGATCACTTTCCGCGAGCACAATAAGATGATTGATTTTATTTCCCTTCAAGTCTGCGGTCAGTTCGGTTGCATCCGCAGCCTTGTAGCCTGATTCGACTTTTACCGCTTCCAAGGTGGCACCGAATGCACCGAGGACGTTATTGATTCCCAAGACCAGAGCGTGAACCGCTTGGCTGTGGCGCAGGCCGGCCAGAACGAGTGACTTGCCTTTGTTCTCAAACAAGTCTTTCGCCGCCGGGGCAATCCATTCACGCAGCTTCGCATCCGCTCCTGCGGCCAGCGTTGCAGCGGCCTGTTGTAGTGAGGCATCGCCAGTCAATTTACCGACTTCCTCTGCGAGCACGGCAGCCGCCATGGGAATCAAGGAAGCTGCCAGCGGCTTGCGGTGATCGGAAATTCCACCCGTCAGCGTGTAGCGGTTCTCCAAGATATAGAGGCGGTTCATTGATTCGCCTTTTTTCTCCGGCGCGCGGCGTTTCATGAAATCGCGGGTGGCGGTTTCAGAGAGCGTATCGAGACCGACAAAATCACAGTCAAGCGAGAACAAACGATCAGCCATGGCGAATTTCGGCAGCAAAGCCACATCTTCACCAAGCACCGCCTTCACCGCCGCGTCTTGATTGGCGCGGTTGATGGGTTCGTATTCGTAAATCTTAGCCTTGGGACAAGCCTTGGCAAAGTCAGCCAGCAACCCCGCGCGCGTAGGCGAAGTGCCCGGATTGAGCAGCAACCCGGTGCCTTCACCGCCGTCTTTTTTCCAAGCCTCGATCCATTCACTTACGTCCTTCTGAAAATGGCTCCAGCCCTTCTCCTTGCCACGGTAAGCCGGCTTTTGGGCGCGCTCAGGATTGTAGAGGTCAAGAATGGAAGCTTGGGCGAAAATGTCGAGACCGGCGCCACTTGGATGCAACGGGTTACCTTGAAGGTGAGTTGGACGGCCTTCATGCGTCACCACGACCATCGGGGATGCGCCCCAAGGACGCGGCATTGCCGTGGCATAAAGCAAAGGCTTGCCGGGAATGACCCATTCCACGTGCTTGGTGAAGGGCATGAT
>JAYVZW010000275.1:0-5143 GCA_043783015.1 Verrucomicrobiota bacterium | reverse complement strand
CTACCCGATTCATCGTCGGCACCATCACCGCCGTGGCCGTTCCATTCATGCGCCCCGCGTTGCTGGCACTGGGCCTGATCAAAGCCTGTGAAATGTGCTGCACGGATTCCAAGATTGAAGCCGGGCAGGAAGAGCGGGAGTGAAATAGATTGAGGTATTTTTTCCCTCAGCAAAAGCTTGCAGGCTGTCCGGTGGACTCCAGCACAGAATGCCATAACTCGTGGCGCGGATCCACTTTGCGACGGCCATGAATGACGAGTTCCAGCGGCAGATTGACGAATGAGCCGTGCCAGCGTCCGACCAACATGCCGGTCTTTCCGGCGATGGCGGCATGAACAGCGGACTGGGCGAGCCGGGAGCAATAGACGTTGTCCTGGGCGTTCGCGGGGACGCTGCGAACGATGTAACTGGGGTCGATGTATTTTAGATTGACCTCCATGCGGCGTTCTTTGAAGAAGGCGTTGATGCGGTCTTTCAGAAAAAGGCCGATGTCGCCATAGCGCTGGTTGCCGCTGGCATCCGTGGCGGTGGAGTCGCGGTTCATGAGTGATTGCCCCGCGCCTTCCGCGACCACGATGACGGCGCTGCCGCGTTTGGAAAGGCGGTAGCGCAAGGCTTCCAGCAGTCCGCGCGGACCTTCGAGTTCAAAAGGAACCTCAGGGATGAAGACGAAGTCCACGTTGCTGCCCGCGAGTGCGGCAAAGCACGCGATGAAACCCGAGTCGCGCCCCATGAGCTTCACGAGGCCGATGCCATTGACCGCGCCGGTGGCCTCGATGTAGGCGCACTTCACGGCCTGCACGGCCTCAGCAAAGGCGGTCTCGAAGCCGAAACTCTTGTCGAGATACATGATGTCGTTGTCGATGGTCTTGGGAATGCCGACAATGGCCTTTTTCAATCCGCGCTGCTCAATCTCCTTCGCGATCTGGGCTGCGCCCCGCAGGGTGCCGTCACCGCCGATGACGAAGAGAATGTCCACACTCATCTCTTCCAGCGTGTCCACCATTTCGCCGATGTCCTGCGGCCCCCGTGAACTGCCCAGCAGGGTTCCGCCGAACGTGTGCGCTTGTTCAACAGATTCCGGGCGGAGCGTAATGGGCCGGTGGCCGTAGCGTTGCACCAGTCCTTCATAGCCGTAGCGGAAGCCGATGGTTTTCGTGATGCCATACTGTCGGTGACATTGCATGACGATGCCGCGAATGATGTCGTTCAATCCAGGGCACAACCCGCCGCAGGTCACGATGCCCACGGTGGTGCGGGAGGGTTCAAAGAAGATCATCTCCCGCGCGCCAGCTTCTTCAAAGCTCAGCGGCTCTTCTGTCAAAGCCTCGCCGCTGGTGTGATGGCTGAAGAGGACACGATCCTCATCGGTCTTGAACGGAGCCACCGTGCCGCCAATATGTCGCAAGGGTGACGGGAACAGGCAGGGGCCAAGTAATGAGATATGTAGTTCCAAAATGGATGGAGTTGGTGGTGGCTCAGTTGTGGTTAATGAAAAGCAGGTGCAATGCCAGTTTTTCTTTTCACGGTCGCGAGTCTTTGGGCGAGAAACTGGTAATCAAGCTTCAAAAAGAAAAACCGCTTTCGCTGGATTCAAGCGAAAGCGGTTTGATGAAGATTGGTATCGCGGCCGGTGAATTTTAACTGACGAGCGGCATGAGATTTTCTTTGCACCATTTGCCGTTCTGAATCGTCACTCCATCGGGATCATTCACGGCGGCATGGGCTTCATCTTCGCAGATGATCCAGCCTTCGTAGTTTCGGAGCGTAAGCCACTCGGTGATCTTGTGGAAGTCGAGCTTGCCGGTGCCCATCTGGGCCCAGGGCTCCGGGCCGTTGCCGGAGTAATCTTTGTAATGAATATGATTCACAAGGTGCTGCCACTTGTTCAGCGTATCGATGACATCCATGCCCCCGCGGATGATGTGTCCCACGTCGGGCGTCCAGCCGGTGACTTTGGGATCAAGGCTGCTGAGCACGACGTCATAATCATACTGGGTGCGCACGAGCGAGTTTGGCGGGCTGTTGGGATGATAGGAGCATTTCAAACCGGCGTCTGTGGCACGCTTCGAAACATTGTTCACGTTGCGGGCGATGTTGAGCCGGCGGCGCTGGAGGTCTTTCGTGCGTCCGCTGGGCAGTGTCACGGTGCCGAGCATGGAGCCGGGGAAGTGCTTGAGGAAGTTGATGGTGAAGTCCGCGGCTTCCTTCTCGGCGGGAGTTTCTTCATCGCCGTCCCACGCACAGATCAACGCGAGTCCGGCGAGTTCCATTTTGTGCTTGGCGAGCGACTCTTTCATTTTTACCGGATCGATCAAGGGACCAAGCCAATATTTCGAGCAGCCAAGCGCGCTGGCGGATATTTCAAGCACCATGGGCTCGATGCCAGTGAAGCCCGCTTCCGCTGCGACTTTAATCATGTGATCGAGTTTGTTGTCGTAGCCTTTGCCTGTGCCCTGCATGAACCAGGTGTAAACTTCGGAGCCGAATTTGATTTTGGACATGATTGATTAGTTGGGTTGGAGTTTGGAAACGGAATAGGAATTTTTGACGAATTGGCGATTCTGCGCAAGTGCATTGTGCGAGGATCGTGGCGCTGCTATTTCGCCAGTTCATCCCAACTCTTCAACCCAACGATGGGCAGTGCAAACTTTGCGGCCTCGGCCCATTCCGGTGTGCCTGCCTTCTTGAAGAGATCATGGAGTGATCGTTTGCGGTCCGGGGTGTTAATCGTGTCTTTTTTGAAGGTCCACAATCCGAGGCGCAAACCGCCCTCTTTGGCGTGATCGACGTGCCGGTGCCAGATGTAGGCATCGATCAACGGCTGCCGTGCGATCTTCTCCCACGTGTAGGCAAAGCCGGAGTCTTGCAGGCTTTCACCGTCAGGAGTGGGCAGACAATTGATGCCCTGCTCGCTGAGGATGATGCGTCGCGCTTTGCCTTTCCAAAGTAGTTCGGGTTTTTCCATGTGCTTGCAAAGAACCTCCAAGTTTTTAAAAGTGATGTGTGGCGAGTTGTCATTGGGCCATGCGGACTTGTCCAGCCAGGTGCGGGGATTTGCCAAGTCGTCGGCATAAGGATGATGGGCCACGTGCCACTCGAAATCTCCATGCTCGCGCGCAATACGCGCGAAGCTATCCAGGAAGTTCCGGCCCTTGTAGGATTCTTGATCGCTGATGCCGGGCATGGAAGCGTTCCAGTGATGATCAAAGGAAAGGTAAACACGCGCATTCAGGGAGTGTTTGCTGATAGTTTCATGAGCGATGCGCACGGCTTTTTCATACTCTGTGGCCACACCCTCCATCGGCATATGATCAAGGTTATACCACATCCATTGGGAGTTCACCTCGTTCCCGATAATCCAGCCCCACGCACGACCACTTTCGGGATGCGCGCCGCTATATCTTTCGGCAAGAAATGAAATCAGTCCGCGATAGTTTCGCACGCCTGCTTCCGACACGGTGTTGAATGCGCCAATGATATATTTGGCGTCCGGTTTCGCCTTCGGATGTAGCAGTATTTTGTCCTTGGCCGGATCGTGGGTGGGATAGGCGAGGATGATGAGATATACGATGACTTTGGCGTCGCTCAGGGGTTTGATCTGTGCATCCAGGCTTTGCGCGTAGTGGCCATTGATCCAGATGTCATGGCCATCATGATTAAATTTAATCGCGCCTGGTTGGTTCGGCGTTCCCATTAACGCGCCCAATGAGACATTGATCGTTGCGTGCTGGATGCCCAGTGAAATGGCGTCATCAACCATTTGCACTGAAAGGCCTTTCTTACTTGCGGGCGAGGGAAATGGGGTGGCATCCTGCGCAACAAGTGGGGCGCCGATCCAGAGGGCGGCAGCAAGTAGGATGAGTTGTGATGTCTTTAAGTGATTCATGCGAATTGATTGGTGATCTATTATGCCATGATAAGATAAACCGCTCGCGAGTGTTGGTTCTGTCACGGTAAATCCGAACGGTGCGCTGAACATTGAAGTTCAGCGAAACGATGAATGATGTTCAGGAGGTGAAGGATCAATGCCTGAGCAACCACTCCGTCGTGCGTGGATTGAAGTCGGCCAGGCATTCCCAGTGGAATGCGTGACCGGCATTGTCGTATAGATGCAAGTCTGCACCGGGAATTCCAGCGGCGACTTCCTCGCCCATCCATCGTGGAGTGAAGGTGTCGTTCTTGCCGCCGATAACGAGCACGGGGCATTTGATGTTCTTGAGTTCATTCAGGGTATTGTGGCTCATCGCGGCGGCTGATTGCGCCTCGGTCGCGTGAACAGGCTGTGGCGCGGCATTGGTCGCGGCGTCTTTAAGACCTTGCTGCATGTTGCTCCAGCAGTCATCGTTATCGAACCAGGGCTTGGTGAAAATAAGCATCTGAATCCAGTGCATGAAATCCTCCGGACGCATCGTGGCTTTGCACTTCATGAGATGCTGCCAGGTGTAGAGACCGAAGCGATCCTGCCGCGCCCAGGTGCACATGAGAATGGTGCTTTTCACTTTCTGCGGATGACGCAAGGCTATCTGCTGGGCCACGACGCTGCCGAGCGAGCAGCCGACGACACGCGCCTGCTTGATGCCGAGCGCGTCCATCAGTCCGGCGTAATCGTCGGCCATCATTGCGGAGGTGTAGGGGCCTTCCGGTTTGTCCGTCGCGCCCACGCCACGGTTGTCGCCGAGGATACAGCGGAAATGTTTTTCCCAAGCCTGTGCGTGTGCGTCCCAGACCCCACCGGGTGCGGTGACACCCATGATGCAGATGAGCGGATCGCCGCTGCCACGCTCTTCATAGTTCATGTTGATTCCGTTGGTTTTGACGATGGGCATAAAGTTGAAATGTTAAATGGTTGATATGTTGACGGTGAATTGCTAGCGGATTTGAGCGCGCATGCCAAGCTCGAAGTAAGCGGGAAAGCAAGAAGCGCGGACGTTGCCGTCCGCGCTTCGAGTGGGTGGTGGTTGTGTGTTGCGGGGGAATTTAAGCGGCGACTGCCACGCGATCTGACTTGGCGCGACGACGACGCAGACGGACAGCTCCTCCTGGCAGGATGGCGGGGCGGAAGGCGTCACCGAAGGCGTATTTGCGCACAGTATCGAGCTGGGCGGCCACTTTGCGGAACCATTTGGATACTTCCTCCTGA
>JAYVZW010000274.1:0-5144 GCA_043783015.1 Verrucomicrobiota bacterium | reverse complement strand
TCGCGGATATGGCGCGCGGTTCATTGTTTGATGCCACCGAACTGGCCCGCGAGCAGGAGGTGATCCGACGCGAGTTTGCGATGGACAACGACGATCCGCAGTCTGTTGTGCAGCATCTTTTGCAAGCCACCGCGTTCCGCCAGCACCCGATGCGGCATCCGGTGATCGGTCACTTGGAGATTTTCAATCAAGCAGGGCGCGATGATGTGGCGGGATTTCATGCGCGGCATTATGTGCCGAACAACTGTTTCGTGGTCATCTCCGGCGGAGTTGATGGCGGCGAAGCTTTGAATGCTGTGAAGAAACATTTCGGCTCATGGGAGCGCAGACCTTACGAGGCGGTTGTCATGCCTGCTGAGCCTGAACAAAGCGCCGCTCGCATGGCGCGGCGGGAGTTCAACACCGACATCGCGCGCCTCTCGATCGGCTGGCATATTTTGGGAGAGGCCCATGAAGACAAGGCTGCGCTGGATGTGCTGGCTTTTATTCTTGGTGGAGGAAGAAGTTCCCGGCTCAATCTGGAACTGCGTGAGCGGCTCGGCATCGCCCACTGGGTGGGGGCCAGCGCGTGGAGCGCGTTAGATCTCGGGCTGTTCATTATCGAGGCTGAAGCAGATTCGGACGATCTCGACAAAGCGGAGGCTTCCATTGCGGGCGTGTTGTCCGAAATCAAAAGCAACGGTCCCAAGTCCGACGAACTCGACAAGGCCGTGCGCGCCACGTTAAGCCATTCGTTCAGGCTTCGCAGCACGACGAAAGGTGTGGCTTCCATTCTCGCCGGAAGCTGGCTGGCAGTCGGCGATCTCGATCACGACCGAGCCTATTTGCAGCGTGTGCAAGCTCTCACGGTAGAAGATATGATTGCCGTCGCGCGGAAATATCTCGCCAATGAAAAGGGAACGCGCGTTTCGTTGCATCCGACTGGCACATTGAAGTTGACCGAAAAAAACAGCGCGAATACAAAACACGGCCAAGTGGAGAAATTCGAACTCGGCAACGGACTCACCTTACTAGTCAGGCCGGACGCGCGGCTGCCGTTGGTGTCTGTGCGTGCGCAGTTCCTCGCCGGAGTTCCGGTGGAAACCTCCGTCAATTCTGGGGTGACGCAGATCACGGCGCAATGGCTCAGCAAAGGCACCGCGAGCCACACCGACGAGGAGATTGCTGCATTGCTCGAAGTGCGTGGCGGCAGCTTGTCCACCAATGGCGATGCCCACCGGATGGTCGTTGCCGCCGAAATCATGCGCGGCGATGAAGAACTTGCGCTGGGTCTGCTCAGTGAAATTCTTCAATCACCAACTTTTCCAGCGGCGCATTTGCCTAAGATTCAGAAGCGTCAGCAGGCGGCGATTCGCGAGGAGCAGGAGGATCCGCTCACGGTTGCCTTGCGCCGTGCGCGCTCGGAAATTTTTGCCGGGCTTCCGTATCAACGCACCGCACTGGGCACTTCGGAAAGTGTCGCCGCGCTCAGCGCAGGGTCATGCCGTGAAATGTGGCGGCAGATTGTGCAGGGGCGCAATGGCGTCATCAGTGTATTTGGTGATGTGGATGTGAAAAGCATTCGTGAGCAAGTGGAGGAATTATTTGACCCGCTCGCCGCCGGGGAAAGGTCCGTCGCGGGCTTCACGCCGATGAGCGTCAAGGCCCGGCCTGGTCGCTGGGATGTGAAGCTCGATAAGGAGCAGGGCGTGCTCGCCGTCGGCTTTCCCACGGTTGATCTACACGACGCCAGCGTGCCCGCGCTGCAACTCATTGACGAGGCGTGCAGCGACATGGGATCGCGGTTGTTCAATCGCATCCGCGAAGAGATGGGGCTGGCCTATTTCGTCGGCACCAGCGCGTTCCACGCCCTCGGCACGGGCGCGTTTTATTTTTATGTCGGTTGCGATCCGGCCAAGCTTGATCTCGTGGAAGAAGAATTACGCAAGGAGATTGCCGACCTTGTGGCCAACGGACTGCGCGGCGATGAATTGCAACGTGCCAAGACCACTTGGAAAGCCTCATGGCTGCGAGCCCAGCAGGGCAATGCCGCGATGGCTGACGGCGCGGGCTGGGATGAACTCTGTGGGTTCGGTCACGGCCATTATCTTAAGCTTCCCGGCATCATGGACGCGGTCACCGTCGCCCAGACACAGGCGGCTGCGGCGCGGTTCTTCGCGGATGCGGACGCTTTTGTGGTTCGCGTGCGGGGAGAGGGGGCATGACGAATTTTTATCGGGCAAAGATGAATTCGGCAAAGCTTTCCAGTTGAGCGTATGTTATGCTCGAACAAGATATTCCCGCCACCATGCCTTCCGAACATCATCACGATCAACACGACACATCTTCAAATTCCGGCAACCGCACCCTGGTCACTCTGGCCAGCCTGATCTTGGTGCTTATCGGCGTGAAGCTCGCCGCCGTTTTTCTCATCCCCATAGTGGTGGCGTTCTTTCTCAGCGTGCTGGCTTATCCGCTGATGCGGCTGTTGGTGCGCGCGCGCTTTCCCTATCCTGTCGCGCTCATCGTTACCGTGCTTTTCATCGTGAGCTTGCTCGTGCTTATCATCAACGCGGGCACAGGCCTGCTGGTGGACTTTAGCAAGGAGGTTCCCGATGATCTCAGAAAGCTGCAAGTTTATGTGAACGATGCCGGACACTGGCTGGAGTCGAAGGGCGTGACTGGGGCAGTGGAGATGGTGGATAAACTGAACTGGCAGGACATCATCGGCTCTGTAAAAGGGGCGGACATGAGCAGCATGCTGACGAGAACGCTCGGTGTTGCTGGCACCGTCGCGGAATACGCCGGGCTGACGACCACGATTTTAATCCTGATGTTTTTCATATTGGGTGAGGCCCGGGGAACGCACAGCCGTGTTGAGGCCGTCCGCCAAGCTGGCGGACCCGATCTCAAAAAACTGCTGAACTCAGCCACGGACATTCAGAAATATCTCGGCATTAAAACGGCTCTCAGCGCCATGTGCGGATTGCTCGCAGGCATCCTGTGCCGGATTGTGGGCCTGGAGTATCCCATCTTGTGGGCTTTGCTTGCCTTCCTGCTGCATTTTATTCCTGCTGTGGGCGCACTGGTGGCCGGGATTTTACCGTTTTTCGTAGCTTTGGTGAAGCTGGATATGGGCCATGCTATTGCAATCGCGGTGGGTTATTTCGCGATCAACTTTCTCATTGGCAACTTCATCGAACCTACACTCATGGGCCGTCGCTTCGGCGTCTCGCCACTGGTCGTCGTGCTCAGCGTCTGGTTCTGGGGTTGGATGTGGGGGCCAATGGGCGCGTTCCTTGCCGTTCCGCTCACCATCATGATCAAGGTGGTAATTGAAAATAGCGAGGAGTTCCGCTGGTTATCCGTGGCCATGTCCAAGAAAAAAGTGAAACACGGCGAGGTGGTGCTGGAGATGCCGATGCTGGACGAATCTGAGATGCTTGGCGGAGGCGCGGCCACGGAGCCGCCGCATTAACCATCCCTGGCTCATAACAGATCCAGCAATTCCCCAGGGCGCGAGATGAGTTGTTGTGCGCCGTTCTCCCGCAGTTCCGCCTCGCTGCGGAAGCCCCACAATACGCCGACCGGATACATGCCGGCATTCACGGCGAATTGCATGTCCAGTCCCGAGTCGCCCACGTAAGCGCAATCCGAAGTTGCTACGCCTAGCTGTGACGCCAGCTCGTGCGCGGCCTGTGGATGCGGCTTGCGCGGCACGCCATCGCGCGCGCCGAGGACGGCATTGAAAGTGCCTGCCGTGAAGAAATGGTCGCAGCACAATTTGGTGAAATGGTGCGGCTTGTTGGACAGCACTGCAATCTTCAAGCCGCGCAGGCGCAAATAATCCAGTGCATCGGCCATGCCGTCATAAGGGCGCGTTTTGTTTTTCCATGTGGATTCATAATGCCGCTGATAGTCCCTGACCAATGCCGCCAGATTTGCCGACGGAAGACTTTCCAAAGGCAGGGCGCGTTCCACCAATTTTTGCACACCCTCGCCGATGTATTGCGGGAAAAGTTCCAGCGGTCGCGATGGATACCCGTGCTCCGCGAGCATGAAATTCACCGCGTCGGCCAGGTCTTCAAGCGAATTAATGAGCGTGCCATCGAGATCGAAAATTAATGCTTTCATGCGTCAACTGATGAAGCCCGGAGGCCAGGCTAGCGCAATCCAAATCTCACCCGACATTGGCCGCGTATCCATATTAGATGACAATTATCTTGCATAAGTTGATATTTTAACAAACAATAGCATTACCATAGATGCCAGTTCCCACGACAGACGCAGTAATCTATCCGGCAGGCAGCTTTGCCGAGGCTGATGCTGGCACTGAAGCCGCCAGCGAAAGGCCCGTGCTATTCCGTCCCAACGTCGCCGCCATTTTGCTGAACATGGACAACGAAATGCTCATTGCGGAGCGGGCGCACATCCGCGGGTCTTGGCAGTTTCCGCAGGGCGGGGTTGATGCCGGTGAAAGTCTTGAGGTGGCTCTCTACCGTGAGATGGAGGAGGAGATCGGTGTTAAGCCGCATCTTCTCCAGTTGCTGGATCACAAAGGCGGCTATCGCTATGAATTTCCCAAAGGCCGGCTCAAATACGGCATCTACGGCGGGCAAGAGCAGGTTTATTTTCTGGCCCGCTTCCTCGGTCATGACAGCGACATCAATATTGACACCAAGCATCGCGAGTTCGGTCGCTGGCGTTGGCTCAAACCGGAGAAGTTTGATATGGAATGGGTGCCGCGTTTCAAGCGTGATGTTTATCAGCGGGTGCTGCGGGACTTTTTCGGACTGGATAGATGAAGCCGGCAAATCCATCCGAGTCCGTAACCGGACGCTGACCTAATGGAGGCGATGTGTGTCTTGGAAGAACTTTGTTGCCAAACTCAGCCACGGCTTTTTGGGCGCGTGGAATGCCGTGGTGGGATTTACTCGCGCCCATCCGCTGGATCCGCTGCCCTTGCGGCATGCATTGAAAGGTTATCGGCGCGAATGGTTCAAGGCTGATTTGCGCGGCGGCTTTGACGGGGCGCTCCTCGCCATTCCGCAGGGCATCGCGTTCGCCGTCATCGCCGGACTGCCTCTGGCCTATGGTGTGACCTGTTCCGCAGTTGCGTGCATCGTCGGGTCATCGCTTGCCAGTTCACGCTACTCCGTTTTCGG
>JAYVZW010000273.1:0-15514 GCA_043783015.1 Verrucomicrobiota bacterium | reverse complement strand
CGCCTACATCTTGAACGCTGGGCAGCAAGATGTGATATTTGATGTCCAGAATGCGGGTGGTCTTGTCGGTGCGTTCGACAAATTTCCCGAACTGGATGAATTCATAGCCTTCATCTCTCGAGAACGTAGAGTCCGTGAGTCCCTGAAAGAGGTGCGAGTATTTTTTGATCTGCTCGTAAAACTGGTGCGCACCCGTGGCCCAGACCTCGCGGGCGTTCTTTGACTTGAGAAACAAATAGCACTCGTTAATGACCTCGAACATCTCCAAGGAGATCTGGTCGCGAATCTGTCGCGCGTTCTCACGGGCGGCAAAGAGGCAAGAAATCACAGAGTTGGGGTTCTCCGGTTGGAAAGTCATGAATTCGGTCACACTCTGGCTGTCCGCTTTCTGGTGATGTTTCAGAAAAGTTTCCTCGTCGCCAGCTGTGAGCAGAATCGGCATCCAATGTTCCTTGAGTTGCTGGTCGTCGAGATGCACAAAATCCAGCATGAGCTGCAAGTTCACATCCAACAGGCGGGCAATGTTTTCCGCGCGCTCAATGTAGCGGCTCATCCAGTAAAGCGAATTGGCGACACGAGAAAGCATCACCGATGAATCGCGGCGGGTCGTGATGGTCATTTGGGCAGGTGCAGGCATGAGAAAGCTTTTTGTTTATTCATCATTGTGAAGAACCCAAGTGTCCTTCGATCCCCCGCCTTGCGAGGAGTTCACCACGAGCGAGCCTTTGCGCAGGGCCACACGGGTCAGCCCGCCCGGCGTGACGACGATTTTTTCGCCATATAAAATGTATGGGCGCAAATCCACATGCCGTCCCTCGAATCCAGTGTCGCACCAAGTCGGATGCCGTGAGAGTGATATCGGTGGCTGAGCGATGAAATTGCGCGGATTGGCGATGATCAATTTTCTGAATTCTTCAATCTCTTCCTTGGTGGCCCACGGCCCCATAAGCATCCCGTAGCCGCCGGCCTCGTTGGCAGACTTCACCACCAGCTTGCCCAGATTTTCCAATATGTAAGTGCGATCCTGCGGCTCACTGGCCAGGAAAGTTTCCACATTGGGCAGTATCGGTTCTTCGCCCAGATAGTATTTGATGATTCGGGGCACGAAGTAGTAGATGACTTTGTCATCGGCCACGCCGGTGCCAATGCTGTTGGCGAGACTGACGTTCCCCGAGCGGTAGGCATTGACCAGGCCGGGGACCCCCAGGATCGAATCAGGGCGGAAAACCGAGGGGTCGAGGAAATCATCATCAATGCGCCGATAGATCACATCCACCGGCATCAGCCCGGCGGTGGTGCGCATGTAAACTTTCGCATCGCGCACCACGAGATCACGCCCTTCCACAATCGGAATGCCCATCTGCCGTGCCAGAAAGGCGTGCTCAAAATAGGCACTGTTGTAAACACCGGGTGTGAGCAGCACAGTATTCGGCACCAGATCGCCGATATGTTCCGGGGCGATGTATTGCAGCACTTTCCGCAATTCGCTCGCGTAACCGTCCACCGGTCGAACCCTGGCCGTCTGATAAAGCTGGGGAAAGGCACGCTTGAGAGCCGCACGGTTTTCCAGCATGTAGGAGGCGCCGGACGGACAGCGCAAGTTGTCCTCCAGCACCAGATAAGAACCATCGCGCCCACGAATGAGGTCAGTTCCGCAAATGTGAACGTAAATGTCTTTGGGAACTTTGACGCCCATGAACTCCCGCCGAAAATGCTTTGCGCCCAGCACATAGGGCGGCGGAATAACCCGGTCGCGCAGAATTTTCTGGTCGTGGTAGATGTCGTGCAGAAAAAGATTGAGCGCCGTAATTCGTTGCACCAACCCGCGCTCAATATGATCCCATTCCGTTGCGGGAATCACCCTCGGCACCAGATCGAATGGGAAGATGCGCTCGGTTCCCTGCGAGTCATTGTAAACTGTGAAGGTGACACCACTCCGCATAAAGGCGAGATCAATGGCAGTCTGCCGCTGGGCCCATTCGGCAGCATCAAGTTTTCCAAACCCGTCGTGAACAGCACGATAGTGCGGACGAACTCCGCCCTCTTCGGCCAGCATTTCGTCACAAAAATCGCCTTTATCGTATCCTTGGAAAAGCATATTGGGGAATTGGTGTATTTCTCGGGAAGCAAAAACAAAGCCAAGTGTTCGCAATCCTCATTCTGCCGCAGCTTTGCACGCACATCGGTTGCACAGCAAGAGAATCTCCAGACATTCGCCCATGCTTCTTCAGCACGGAATACATCTCGGCTACTGCACCAACATCCACCGCGGAGAGACTTGGGAGGAAACCTGGCGCGGCTTGCGTGATTATACCTTGCGCGTTCGTGAGCGCGTCACGCTAGGTCAGCCTTACGGCATCGGGCTGCGTCTTAGCTCACTGGCAGCCCATGAACTTGCTGATCCAGGGAAGCTGGCGGATTTCCGAGACTGGCTGGACAAGGAAAACTGCTACGTTTTCACGATCAATGGCTTTCCCTACGGCTCCTTCCACGGCGAGCGCGTGAAAGAGAATGTGTTCAAGCCCGACTGGACATCGCCAGACCGACTGGAATACACGAATCTGCTTTTCGATATTCTGGCCAAATTGCTGCCCAAAGGCATGAGCGGAAGTGTGAGCACACTGCCCGGATCGCACAAGGAATTCGGCATCGGCTCCGATGAACTCAATGCCATTTTCCTCAACCTGAAAAAATGCAGCGAACACATCGCTCGACTCAGCGACACTAGCGGACACGACCTGCACCTCGGCCTTGAGCCCGAGCCACTGGGCTTGTTTGAGACCAGCGGCGAGACCCTGAAATTTTTTGGGCTTTATCTTGATCAATTTCCCAATGACAAGACTTTCTTTCAGCGCGTGGGCTTGAACTACGACTGCTGCCATCTCGCCATTGAGTTCGAGGAAGCGAAAGAGGCTTTGACCCGGATTACTGATGCCGGCATCCGCCTCAGCAAATTGCACCTAAGCTCCGCGCTAAAATTTAAACCCACGCCCGAGAATCTGCAACGACTACGCGGATTTGATGAGCCGGTGTATTTTCATCAAGTCGTGGTCCGGGATGGTGACAATCCCCTCCGCCGATTCCGCGACATCCCAAACGCATTGCAAATGGCGGAGGCCGCGCCGCATGATCTCGGCGATGAATGGCGGGTGCATTTCCATGTCCCGCTTCATACCCCGCCCGGTGACGGGTTTGAAGACACGCGCGACCACCTTCTTGATGCACTGGACTGGCTCGCAAAAAATCCGCGCGCCTGCCAGCATCTTGAAATGGAAACCTACACCTGGGAAGTTCTCCCGCAGGAATTGCAAAGCGGCGATGTGGTGGATCAACTCGCGGCGGAATACGAATGGACCCTGCATGAAATGAGATTGAGAAATCTTGCGTAATATTGCTTGTATCATACACATAAATATATAGAATTGTGTGTATGAATAAAAAGGTCATCTATAAGTTCAGCCGCAGAAAAAAAGATGCTGCGGATGCTTGGAAACCCATTGGCATGACTGAGGAAACGACGGAAGTCCGCACCAACATCATCATGGAAGAACCCTTGGTGATAGAGGCCCAGTCCATCACGGGCATCAAAACCAAAACTGGCGTGGTTCACTACGCCTTACGGGAAGTGGTGCGACGTGAGCGGATGAAAGAAGCTCTTCGGATGCGCGGCAAAGTCGGATTCTGGGATGGTTACGTCGCCGAGCACGTGAAGCCCTGATCCGCACCATCCCATCAACCGCATTTTCCATGTTCATCCTGCCCGACAGCAGCGCTTGGATTTCATTTTTTGCGAATGTTCCTGGCGCGGCTGCCGACACACTAGGTCAATTGATTGATGTAGAGGCAGATGTTTGTGTCTGCGGCCCCACCGTGATGGAAGTCCTGCAAGGTGTCCGCGCCGACAATCAGCATCGCAAAATCGCGTCCATTTTTGAAAACTGCCAGCAGCTTGAAATCGACCGAGAAACATTCATCGAAGCCGCCCGTATCTACCGAACTTGCCGCGCGAAAGGCTTCACGATCCGCAGCAGCATGGACTGTCTCATCTCCGCAATCGCACTCCAGCATGATGCACACCTGCTTCACAATGATCGGGATTTCGACGCCATTGCGAAATTTTTCCCGCTGAAGTTTTTTTGATCTCTCTTTTAATTCATGGCTACGCTCCGTTTTCAAATCCGTGACTGGCTGGTGCTCGCCCGCGTCTCGAATCTCCCCACCGTGTGGAGCGACATCCTGGCCGCGTGGCTGCTGGCGGGCGGCAGGTGGAACTGGCATCCCCTCGCCTGGCTTGTTGCCGGTGGCTCGCTCATCTACACCGGCGGTATGATTTTGAACGACGCGGCCGATGTGAAGTTTGATCGTGAGTTCCGCAAGGAACGTCCCCTGCCCTCGGGCCGGGTCTCAGTGGCAACGGCATGGACGTTTGGGATCGTCTCCTTGATCGCCGGATTTGCGACGATGGTATGGGGCGCAGAAGCTTGCACCTGGCTCACCAGCGCGTTGATTGTGGCAATCGTTGCTTATGACTTATATCACAAACCATGGGCGGGTTCCGTTTTCATCATGGGATCATGCCGGACATTGCTTTTTCTTTCTGCCGCCTCAGCCGTGACCGGCACCTTGAATTGGAGCGGTTATCATGAAGTGATTGTCAAAGCCGTGGCTTTGGGCGGCTACGTGGTGGGCCTGTCCTTGGTGGCACGATATGAAGCCTCGCCAGCGAAGTCGAATGCCCCCAACATCTCTGCCGCCTTGCTAATGCTCGGCTCACCAGTCTGTTCCGGCATGGCGTATTCGTTTATCAATCAACACTCGACCGCAGGATTACTCATGTCTGTCGGGCTGGCCTTATTCTTGTGGATGGCGGTCAGAAAAATGAAGTCCGATCCCCCGAAATCAATCGGTCCGGCCGTGGGTATTTTATTGTCAGGCATCATTTTGACCGACGCGCTCGCCGTCAGTTCCATGTCGCTTGCGGCATCCATCGCTCTGGCTTGTGTGATGCCGTTGGCACTTCTCTGGCAGCGATTCATCGCCGCCACATGATTCCGAATGCTGCTGTGAGATTTCAACCGGGACAAGCGTAAATGTTGACACGCCTCATGTGTGCGATAGGAAGCGGACTCTTCATGCTGGAACGCCAATTCAATGTCACCCACACCCAGCGCGTGATTTTCACGCGCGACGTTTTTGCTCGTGCAAACGCGACCTTGTGCGAACTGCTCTCAGCGGCACAAACAGGTTCCCGGCCAACGAGGGCGCTCGTATTCATCGACAGTCATGTGCATGAAGCCCGGCCAAAATTGCTGCGCGATCTCGAAAGCTACGCTGCTGGTCACCCGGGGGTCTTTGAACTTGCCGGGGCGCCCGTGATCATCGCCGGGGGCGAAACCTGCAAGAACGATTTCGCCTTGGTCGAACAATGCTGGGCCGCCATCAATAAAGCCGCGCTGGATCGTCATTCCTTTGTCTTCATCATCGGAGGAGGCGCGGTGCTGGATCTCGTTTGCTTCGCCGCCAGCACGGCGCATCGCGGCATCCGTCATGTGCGCTTTCCCTCCACCACCCTCAGCCAGGGAGATGGCGGAGTGGGCGTGAAAAACGGCGTGAATTATTTCGGCAAGAAAAACTGGATCGGCACATTCTCAGTCCCACATGCCATCGTGAACGATTTTGCGTTCCTCGATACCCTCCCCGATCGCGAGAAGCGCTGCGGGTTGATCGAGGCCATCAAGGTCGCGCTTATCCGCGATGCTGAATTTTACAACTGGCTGGAGTCCCATGCTCAGGATCTCGCAGCGCTCAACAAGGCGGCTGTGGAATACGCCGTGCAGCGCAGCGCGGAACTCCACACCGAGCACATCGCCACCAGCGGTGACCCGTTTGAACAGGGTTCGGCGCGTCCCCTTGATTTCGGACATTGGGCCGCACATAAATTGGAACAGGTATCGAATTTTTCCATCGCCCACGGAGAAGCGGTGGCCATCGGCATGGCGCTGGACCTCATCTATTCCGTCAAAGCTGGCATCCTGGATTCGGCGACCGCTCATCGGATCATAGCCCTGATCCAGCACATCGGCTTTGCCATCTTCTCGCCGCTACTGCTCGAACAAAACCAGAACGGGGCGCTGGTCATCCTCGCCGGGCTTGAGGAATTCCGCGAACACCTCGGCGGCGAGCTGACCGTCACTCTCGTCCCGGAAATTGGAAAAAAGATCGAGGTGCACAAGATGGAATCCCGCCTTATAATTTCATCGCTTGAGCAACTGCGCGATTATTCCTAAAGTCCGTCCGCCGTCCATAACTTCGGCGCCATCGCAATATGTTGCACGAGAAGGGCATCACATCCAAAATCCAGCTTTCACAGGTGCCTTCACCTGCTCTCATGAAAACGCTTCACAACATTCTAGGAACTGCGGCTCTCCTCTTTGGACTTTCATCCTGCGCGCCGCTTTTTAACAAAAACAAAGGCAACATGGGAATCACCAGCGAACCGTGGGGAACCACCAATGACGGGAAGCATGTCGAGCTTTTCACCCTCGAAAACAAGAATGGTCTCGAAGCCAGGATCACCAGTTATGGTGGAATCATTGTTTCCCTCAAGACGCCGGACAAAAATGGCACGCTGGGTGACGTGGTGCTCGGTTTCGACAAACTGGCCGACTATGAAACACGCAGCCCGTATTTCGGCGCCATCACAGGCCGGTATGCCAACCGTATCGCGAAAGGAAAATTCACCCTGGACGGCAGGAAATACCAACTGCCCGTCAATGATGGCCCGAACTCTCTTCACGGTGGGCGTGTTGGATTCGACAAAAAAGTCTGGAAGGTCAAAAAGATTTACCATTCCAGCGAGGTGGGTCTGGAACTCACTCGCACCAGCGCAGACGGCGAAGAAGGTTATCCTGGCAATCTGAAGTGCACCGTGACCTATCTTCTCACCAATGATGATGAATTAAAAATTGAATACCGCGCCACCACCGACAAGGCCACCGTGGTCAATCTGACCAACCACACATACTTCAACCTCGCGGGTGAAGGGAGTGGCTCCATTCTCGATCATCAGGTCATGATAAATTCAAAATGCTTCACACCCACAGACAACACTCTCATTCCGACCGGTGAGCTGCGCCCGGTGGCAGGCACACCGCTCGACTTCACTTCGACACATCGCATTGGCGAGCGAATCGGCGCGAATTATCCGCCCCTCAAACAAGCCATCGGCTATGATCACAATTTTGTTCTCCTCGACAGCACCAGCAAAATGAGTGCCGCGAAAGTGGTGGAACCAAAGTCCGGCCGCGTGCTGGAGATGGAAACCACGGAGCCTGCGATGCAGTTCTATACCGGCAATCACATGAAAAAACTCACCGGCTGCAAGCACGGCCACACTTACGACTTCCGGGGCGGCTTCTGCCTGGAGGCCCAGCATTATCCCGACAGCCCAAATCACCCTCAGTTCCCCTCCACCGTGCTGCGCCCCGGTGAGACTTACAAGCAGACCACGATTTACAAATTCAGCGCGGAGTAAATCGTGAATATCTCGCCAGCTTCAGCCCAACCAGCCACCTCCGCCATGGCGGTGCCAGTCTTGCAAGTCGAGCGCGACTTCGCCGGACGTCAGTTTATTGGAGGGCGGAAAATGCAGGAGGATTTCTATGCTTTTTGCGATGTCTCAGGCCCCAAGGAATCACCCGGCTGTCGACTGCTGGTCACACTGGGTGACGGACTCGGCGCGCACATCGGAGGCAGCGTCGCCAGCGCATTCATGGTGGATGAATTCATCAAGGCTTACCGGCGCAGCACATTATCCACAGCCTGGCGGCTGCGCGTGGCACTGGATGCCGCCAATGAGCGACTCCACGAAGTATCCGCACGACTCTCGAATTTCGAAAATGCGCCTATGGGTTCTACTCTCGTCGCAGCAGTCGTGGCGGATGGTGCAGTCCATTGGGTCAGCGTCGGAGACTCCCCCATGTTTCTCTGTCGCGACGGAAAAATTACGCGTCTGAACGCCGATCACTCCCTCTCGCCCATCATTGATGATCGGATGCGGCGAGGTGAAATCACCCAGGAGGAGGCGCTGCATCATCCTGATCGTCACATTCTGCAAAGTGCCTGCCTCGGCCAGCCTCTTACCATCGTTGATGCGCAGATGGACCCCTATGATTTGAAAAGCGGTGACATCATCATCGTGTCCAGCGACGGGATTCTCACCCTCGGCATAGGCCAGTTGGAGGAACTCATCTCGTTCAACAAATACAACACGACGGGCAAGATCGCCGATTCCATCATCTTCGCCGTGCGCTGCGCCGACCAGTTCCGGCAGGACAATGTCACCGTCGCCATCGTGAAGATACCCTGACGCAGATCAGACGCCGATGTCTTCGTTCCACAACTGTGGCTTCGCCGAAATGAAATCTCGCATCAGACTGATGCACTCCTCCAAGTTCAGAATCTCAAGATTCACCTCGCGCGAACGCACATAATCTTCCGGTCCTTGGAAGGTCACATTCTCTCCGACAATGATGCGCGGTATTTTATAAAGGAGCGCCGTCCCGCTGCACATATCGCAGGGTGAAAGTGTGGAATACAGCACCGCCCGTTGATAATCGCGGGCGGTAAGCCGTCCGGCATTCTCAAGCGCATCCATTTCCGCATGCAGGATCGCGCTGCCATTTTGCACCCGGCGATTGTGGCCGCGCCCGATGATTTCATTATCCAGCACCAACACTGAACCAATGGGAATGCCTCCCTCGGCCAGCCCCTTTTTGGCCTCGTCGATGGCTGCTTGCATGAAGATGTCCATAAGCATTTAAAGTTTAGCGCATGATGCGCGCCAGTTTCATTGGGCGCAATCTCGAATTCATTCCAACTGCGTCGCGTCCCCGTGCTCCATGCGTTTGTTTCCGCGATAAGCCAAGGCAAAAAAGAAGAACACCGCTGCTGTGGCCAGCGCCAGTCCGGTCCAATAAGTCCGCCAGTCCGTGTGGCCATCCGTCTGGCACACCATGCGCCACCAGCCGCATCCCAGCGAGCCGGCCAAGTTTCCCAGCCCACCTGTCATCAGCGTGAGCAAGGCCTGCGCCCGCGCACGCATTTCCGGAACGATGCGACGCTCCAGATAAATCTGCGCCGTGATGAAGAAAAGTGTGTAACAAAATCCGTGCAGGATGACTCCCGTGAACATCGCCCATCGAGTGCCAGCCACGAAGAGCGCATATCGAAGCACGCCGACGCCAATGCCCGCAAGGAAGACCCACTTCAATCGAGTCCGGGCCAGCAACCAGCCCAGCCCCAGCATGGCGATGATCTCGGTGATTTGTCCCAGGCTCATCACTGCCGTGACATGACTGACGCCCATGTCCTCCAGATGCAGGACGGTGAACGGATAGAACGCCGCCAGCACCATGTTTAACAATGCCGCACTCATGAACACGATCTTGTGATCGGGATCCCGCAACAAATACAACGCATCCAGTCCGAATGTCTCACGCAATGTGCGCTGGCGAAATTCTGCGACCGGCTTCGATGGCGGCAGCGCAAAGGTGGACGCCACCGTCAGCAGCCAGGCGATTGCAGCCGCATACCCCGACCAAACCGACGAATCCGCATGGAGCACGAAGCTCACCATCCAACCCGCCGCCATCCAGCCCACCGTCGCCCACAGCCGCACCGGACCGAAATTCTCATGCGGCTGATGCACGCGCGCGAGAATGATGCTGGTCGTCAGCCCGAAAGTCGGCACCGAAAACAGCGCGTGAATTTGCGTTAAGACCAGCACCCACCCCGCGCCCCAGTGATGGCCGATGGCATAATACATCACTGTGAGAAACACCGCCGCCCCCAGCCCCAGTCGACGCAAAACCCGTTCCGGCAACATGCGCTGGTCCGCCAAGGCACCGATGGCCAGCGGCGAGATAAGCGCGGCAATGGAACTGCAAGCATAGGCATACGGCACAATGTGTTCCAGGCCATGCGCCTTGAGCACGTTGCTGAAATTTACCCCCCACAGTCCCAGCGCATGAGCTTGCAGGAAAAAGAGAATGCAAAGCCCGGTTCGCTCCCTGCTCTGATGACTTGCCATTATTTGCTCATTCGCAGAAGACACGCGGCCTTGCAATCCGAAAGCATTTACTGAAGCATGCGCACACGGCAATCCGGCTTGATCCCTTGGAACACTTTAGGCAAAGTCATCCCATTTTTAAACCTCGAACGTCGAAGCCTTTCCAGCGTGTGACCTCTTGCTGTGGATATATTACATCATTCGTGAAAGCTTGCGCCATCGCCGATGGGATGTTCAGCCTTTCAGCCATTTTTGGCCTCTGGCTCTTTAGGAAGCGGCACATCGATGCCCAGCGCCGAAGCCAAATCGATTTCATGTTCCTGCTCCTGCACGATAATCCCGCGCAATGTCTCGCTCAAGGCAAATTCGCCCATCGCCTCTGCCTGGCGGATGCGATCGCGATAGCGCCCCACCGTGACCCGCTCGTTCTCCAGATCCGCGCGCAACATTTCGATCGGATCGCTGGATGTTTTCACCGGCTTTGGAATCACTCCAGGCATGCCACCGAGGTAATCAATCTGCCCGGCGATCTTGATGGCATGGGCGAGCTCTTCCCCGGCATGCGCCTCCAACTCCCGTGCAATGTCGGTATATGCCGCCCCCTTCAGCACCTGGCTGTAAACAGTATAGGCAATGATAGCTTGGTATTCTCCGGCGAGATCCTCGTTCAGCAGTTCGATCATCTGTTCGCGAGTGATATTCCATCCTGTGTTGATGTTTTCTGTTTTCATTAATATTAAAATGAATGTTAAACTTTGATAGTGCCATGGGGTGTTACCCTACGACAATTTGACCACCAACTTGCCAACGTTCTTACCGCCAAAGAGACCGAAGAATGCTGGCACCGTTTGTTCGAGTCTGTCCGCCACGGTTTCGATGCTCTTGAGGTTGCCAGCTTGAAAGTAACCGGCGACATCATTTTCGAACTCACTCTGACGATCCAACCAGTCGTCAACGATCATCCATTACTTCATGGATAAGGACTCATCCGTCGTTGTCATCAAACGCTGAATTTAAATTTGAGCGCTCGTCGTCTTGCGATGCCGCTCGCTGGTCATGATCCGCCTGCTCATTGCCAGCCTCCACTAACTGCTCTGCGATGGACTTTTCATTTTCCAGAGGCATCATCGACTCTCCCTGATCAGTTGACGCAACCCATGAACTAAATTCCGGGGTCCCGATCGGCACTTCCGGTGCAAGTTGTTCTGAGCCGATCTTTGCCGCAACCTCCAAAATATGCTCATTCAAATCGTCACCTTTCAAAATCACGTCCTGTCGGTCAGCAATCGAGTTCATATAGATTTTTGTTAATTGTTTTGGTGATTGAAGTATTCGCAAGAGTAACCATTCCAAGGCTGGCAGGGTATGGGGTGTTAACCCCATTTCGGATGCTGTTCGAGGGAGTAAGTCAACCGTGCGGATTGATCGTAAGAATCACTTTCAGGGCGCGCTCCCTCTGTGCATTCCTGAAAGTGTCATAGGCACTAATAATCTCGCTGAGTAAAAAACGATGAGTAATAAGCTGCTTGGGCAGCAACCTTCCGGACATGACGGTCTTGAGCAACAATGGCGTCGATATTGCATCCACCAGACGGGTGGTAATGGTGATGTTCTGCGACCAGAGCTTATCAAGATGCAACGGCACACTCTCACCATGAACGCCCACATTGGCGATGTGTCCTCCCGCTCCAATTATGGCCTGACAGATGTCAAACGTGGCCGGGAGCCCGACAGCCTCGATTGCCACATCCACTCCACGGCCGTTCGTCATGGCCATGATTTTTTCAACGGCTTTGCGTTCGGTGCTGTTGATCAACCTGGTGGCTCCGAACTTATTGGACACATCAAGCCGATGATCATCACGATCAATCATGATGATGTGCGCTGGCGCGTAGAACTGTGCGGTCAGCAGTGCGGCCAGACCAACCGGACCTGCGCCAACAATCGCCACCGTGTCGCCGGGTTTGACACAGCCATTGAGCACACCGCACTCATAACAGTTATGAGTGATGGAGGATGTCAAATGGGGTTTGACACAGCCATTGAGCACACCGCACTCATAACCGGTGGGAAGGATGTCGCTGAGCATGACAATGGCCTCTTCGTCCGCGCCTTGGGGAATGGGATGCAAACTGGTGTCGGCCTGTGGAATCCTAACAAACTCCGCCTGGGTTCCGTCAATCGTGTTACCCAGAATCCAGCCTCCCTGTTCGCAATGCGAACACATGCCGCGTCGGCAATACTCACACTTCCCGCATGCCGTGATGCAAGAAATCAGAACTCCTCCCCCTTGTGAAAACGGGTCATCCCGGCACCAGCCTCCTCGATGACGCCTATGCCTTCATGCCCCAGGATTCGGCCCGTCGTTACCGTGGGCACATCTCCTTTGAGTATGTGCAGATCCGTTCCGCAAATGGTGGTCTTGGTGATTCGCACCAGGGCATCGGTTCCCTCCAGCAGGACTGGCATCGGCCTATCCTGCAACTCACTCTTTCCGGGACCGAGATAGACGAGGGCTTTCATAGTGGGGTAAATTTTTATTTAATCATCCCCGGACCGGATTTAATCTATGTTCTGATGTTGCTGCTTGCGCGGAAGGGCGCATGCTTGGTGGGGCGGACTAAATTTTGAATCTGCAACCCCGTCGCTAGGCGATTCACCAGCCTTTATTTGTTCCTCAAACCACATCTGCAAATCAAGCCCCTTGTGCATTGCAAGCCACGCATTCAAGGCAAGCGAATAGGAAAACGGGATCCGGTGCGCTTCGCCATAACTCGACAAATCAGTCGGCTCCTGACCACATGGAAAGTCGGGAAACATTTCGAAAGAAACATCAGGTTTTGCATACCCATGCGCCCAGAGCTTAATTTTCTCATCCGCTTCCACCTCATAGCCCTAGGGCCGTCAGCCCTGCGCCATTGAGTGGGAGGTCGCGGGGAAGTTGTCAATGACGGTCATACCGGTCATACCGATCATGCCGAATATGATCACTACTACCATGGTGCTCATGGCGTCCGCCGTAGTAATAATGACCGCTGTGATAATATCTGTCGTTATAGGATCGACCTTGGTAGTAATACCTGCCGGTTTCGTAGCGGCCACCGTAGTAATATCGACCGCTTAAGAAATAAGCATCGCCCACATAGGTGCTGGGCAGGGTATCGTAGTAGCCGTATCCGACGCCCACACGGGAAACAGGATAGGAGCCATCAGGGTAGCCTGAAACGACGCAGGAAGTCATGGTGACACCTGTGAGCGCCAAGGAAAGGAGTGGTAGAAGAAGTTTCATAGAATAATGGGATGGCCGAAGTTTAAAGCCGCCCCGTGACAAGCAGGATGATGAGAATAATGACAATGATACTGGCACCACCGCCGAGGAGATGGTTGCCGGAGCGGAATCCATAACCCCCGCCACCGAGCAGTAAGAGAATAAGGAGAATGACGATGATGTTCATAATGTTAAGGGGTTTTGTTTTTAGACGACTTATTGCCGTCATGATGCAAAATAGGCGCAAGACCTATGCACCACCATGGGGTGTTCACCCCAAAAGGATGCTCAGCCCAAAACGTCTGTAAAAATGAGGTGTTCACCCCATGGTCGAATCAGAGACGATGAGGCTAGCATCTTTTACATGAAAACTTCTGCTTGGTCCCTCCGCCCCTCTTCTGAAGCGATTGATCCTTGGCCAGTTTTTGGCGCATTAAATGTCGCAGCCATTTATGAGACTTTCGCCGCCGGAATCCGCTTGAAGGAAGCACTTGTTGCTCTGGAGCGAAGTCTTGGTCGGGGGCGCACCATCAGCAAGGCATGGAGTTTTAGCATGTTGGAGCGTCTTGACGTGCGCGCGGCCGCCATCCGCGAAGCCGCCTAGGCCGATATTCTTATTGTCGTTGGAGAATGCGATCAAGACTACCCGGTCCAAATCATCCGTTGGTTGGAACATTGCCTGGGCGAAAGCAGAGGAGGACCTGCTGCACTGGTGGAATTGTATGACGACGTTACTGTCCAAGAAGGCATTCCGACAACTCCCAATTCCAAGGTGGCGGAAATAGCCGGCCGCTGGCAGATGAATCTGATCACCAACAGAAAATTTGATGACTGGCTGAATGATGAAACCATTCACCAAATCGCCCGACGGCCAGCCGCATCGCTCGCATTCTCCGACTCATAGCCATTTTACTCAAAACGACCTCATGATTGCACAACTTGCCAGATCAAAAGAAAAGCGTTTGGGATTCAAGCTTTCGGGAAAGCTTACCGATGAGGACTACAAGCACTTTGTTCCTGCTATTGACGCCGCGATAGCTTTCTACGGGAAAGTGCGCATCCTAGCCGAATTTGATAACTTTCATGGTTGGGATCTCCATGCTCTTTGGGACGACCTAAAATTTACCAGCACACATTTTTCAGCAATTGAACGCATCGCACTGGTTGCAGACACTACGGAAAAAGATTGGATGTCAGCGATATGCAAACCGTTCACCGCAGCAGAGGTGCGCTCTTTTACAAGAACACAACTTGGCGATGCCTGGGATTGGCTGGAATCAACCATGCCGTTAGCGCAAGCCGACGCCTTGCAGATGTTGGATAATGGCGAATAGCCATGCCGATATTTAGTCAATGTCCAAACGGTGACAGGAGCCAGCGTAAGATTGGCTTCAGACCAAGAATATTTCGATCTGCCGGTTCCCCGGTTGCCGGGCTAGACAGGAACCCAGACAGGTAGGACAACGGGTTGCTCCACGCCCTGGGGGATGGAACTCTCCAGTGCCCTTACAGGTTAAACATTTTGCCAACACCTTCCTGGGCTTTTGTCGGGCCGCACGAAAAGATGACTTAATTTCACTATGTCTGACTCCGAACGGCTTTATGGATTTATGGGATTGTTTCATCTCAGTCCAGGAGTGGAACGTTTGCAGCCTGGTCGAGCAACGCTTCACCCCGCGTGCATAGTTCAAGTGAATGGTGCTCCCGACACTCACCGCATTCTTCAATGTGTTTGAAATACGCAGCGACCGCAGAATCGGGTGGAGGAAAGAGTCCTGTTAATTTGGTTGTGGCAAGCTCTTCATTCATAACTCACAATGGGGCCTGCCCTGCCCAATTAATATGGGGTGAAGGCCCCATCAAGCACGCCGGTCAACCTTGGTCAATACAAATTCCAGCGCAACGTTGAGCGTTTCCAGAAACTCCTTAACCTTGATGGGCTTTGTGAGATACCGGAAGAATCCGGCTTCAAGGCCCTTCTCGATGTCCCTGGGAATGGCGTTGGCACTGAGGGCCACGACGGGAATATGCGCCGTGGCAGGATCATGGCGGATGATCTTCATGGCTTCGATGCCACTGATGCCGGGCAGGTTGATGTCCATCAAAATGACATCAGGCAGATAGCCGCGAGCAAGAGCGATGCCGTCCTTCCCGTTCTGCGCTGTCAACAAACGAAA
>JAYVZW010000272.1:0-5163 GCA_043783015.1 Verrucomicrobiota bacterium | reverse complement strand
GGAATTCTTCGATGTCCCGTAGAAATTGTTTTACTTGATAAGGCTTGGCCTTGCCGCCCACCTCCTGGAAGTTGAGCGGGCGCATTGCCTTTGGATGGAAAAAGAGATGATGACGTCTGCCCGTCTTGGGTGGCAAAGTCCATTATCAGGGCGCATTGCCTTTGGATGGAAAAAGAGATGATGACTGCCGCTGATCCGGTCCAGTGTGTAGCCGAATGCCTCCGCCAGACGGCACAACGCCGCAAACCGCAGGTTCTGCGGCGCATTCATCGCTTTGATGAGGAGCTTGCGCGGTTTCATGGCATTTCAAGGCCGGGGATTTGATCATTATCCTTGTCTAACATACTTAGCGAGTTCGACCAACAATCCGGCAGCTTAATGCCCCACGAACACAGCCTCGCAGCATTGAGAGACAGGCATCGCTTCCATTCCGACTTGTTCACCGTATCCCAGAAACCTCGGCCGCCAGCAAACCGATGCGGCACGCCAGGCAGACGGCAATGGTCATACTCAGCCACTTCAAGAATATCGACGAACGCGTCTGACAAATCACTTGGTGGATTACTCTTAAATTCAAATGCAGCACTGCGTGGCAACGCCTTCCACCGCGCCTCTTCCCGCTTGCTCTTTCTGCGTGGCTTGAATTCATTCATCTCTCTATCCAGTCGCACACGCGAATGAATCTGATGGCATTCAGGTGCAGCAATCGCTCGCAGGCCAAGATTGATCGCCGCATTGATGTCTGCCTGCACTGGTCCGCTTTCATCGGCAGTCGATATAAAGAGTGTCCCTCCGCGCTGAGGCACATAGAAGGTGCGCCAAGGATTCCTTTTGTCTGTGGAACGCCGCTCTTCATTCGCAAGGGAAAGCATTTCAAACAACTGAGCGACGCGCTCATGCTCACGCACTGATTGCCTGTCACTGATTTTCTCTCCCGCCAGATGGCGTTTCCACCGTTCCAGTATCTTGCGCCAACGAGGCTGTTTCTTTGAATCCGGTGTAATTTCCGCAGCTCGGAACCCAGGCCCTCCGCTACGGGCGTCGAATTTGGAAGTATAATCGGGGGATGTCTCAATCACGGGCAGTCCGTAAGTCTCGCAAAGCTCAAGGAGCTTTTTGCGCAATTCGCGTCGGCTCCAAAGCATCAGCTTCGCGTTCTCACTTTTTGCCCTCCTCTGCGTAGTGGCGTAGAATTCCAAGTCTTCTATTACTACAAAGTCCACGGGCTTCCTTCCAGGGATGAGTTCGTATTCACCGTGCCGATCTTGTTTCCGTCGGTCACTGACGTTCAACTGATGGACTCTCAATCTCAAACCCAATGCCTGAGCCAGAATATCGTGGGCGAGCTGATGGATGCGCTGCTCTTTAATGTGGTCCATCTTCACCAAGATGTCAGGACACGGATCAGGTAACTCCACTCCACGACGGCTGGCTCCATCACGCGAACGTTCGCCAGGGATGTGTTGCAAGGAGCGATTCAAGGACTGGCACCGCCGACGCATCTCGGCAAGCTGCTGAATTCGCTTCAAGCTCAATCCCCGCTGGCCGCGTAGTTTTTTGTCAGCGGTGTCTGTGCCATCCGTTGTCTGACGGAGCACTCGACAGCTCGGCAGATCCTCACGCGATACCCACTCCCATTTTCTTCCTCGCAGTGGGAGAATGCGATTGGCCACGAATTCCAACTCTCGACAAAGGTCCTGCCTAAGTTTGAGAATCTCAGATTTCATAGCCTCCACCAGCACAGGAATCTGCTTGGCAGCATCCACCCAAGTTGTTGGGGTGTCCTTTGCTTCTTTAATTTCATCAACCACTTCCTTCTTTCTCGCCTCATCTTGAACCATCCAACTCCACCGCTGCCACCGCGCCAACCGCGACTGTGTGCGCCGTAGGACGAACAGCAAATCATCATTCAATTCTGGGTAGGACTTCCCCTCCGGCTCACTTCCCAGAACGGCAGCAGGATCGAAACAGAGCCGCTTGCAGAACTCAACCGAGTCCATCCATTCATTGACCGCCTCAGAGATAATTGGCGAACGCCCACGCTCTCCGTGGAACTCCTCTCGGACAGCACCCCCCAATTCCTTGTCGTCAGCATTCAAGTCATCAAGTGCGGTGCGTGGACGATACACGTTCGCATCCTCGCCAGGAAGCTTGAACATGCCCGTTGCGCGGACTGCGGCGTGCCAAGTCTTGCCATTCGCGCTCCCTATTTCTCGCGATGACACGCGCTTCATCTTGTTTTTTGTCTGTCCAAAGTCCGCCGAGTCTTTTGCCTCCAGCAAAGCCCACGCACCAGCATCCCGTTGCCCGAGATCTACCGACAAACACTGAAAGCCATGAACCGTATGATACCATTCTTCAACTTTCGTCACTGCAGCCCACTTGTTTGACGGCCAGCGCAGATAGAATATCTTCCCGTCTGCCCGTGCGAATTGCTGCTCCCAATAAGAGACAAAGACATTCTTCTTTGTTCGAGCGTCAAAGCGCGTTGCGAAAAGTGCGTCACGTTCCGCAGCTTTGAATACCGCACGTTGCACAGCCAGTGGATCAAGCGTCAGAGGAAAGTTGAGCAAAAATCGCCTTTCGCCGTCTGCGTTTTGTTCAGGCATCAGCGCAACTGCACAGTCAGAGAAGTCTTGCGGAGCTTCTTTGTTCATTCCCAAAGCCTGCATCATGGGTTGCGACCACGGCTCCTTGTCCGTTGACTCGTTCTCCTTTGACCGCAAACCGTCGCGCAGAAGGCGGGGAGCAGAGTAAAGGAGACGCACACGCAATGGTGCAAGCTTCCCATCAGCAGCAGGCACGACAAGAGGCACTATCACAGCCAAGGCATTCGGCTCATGGAAATACTCTTTGCTGGGAAACGAACACGCATCTTTGAAAAGGAATTGTCGTCTTGAATAAACTGGATCAGCCGGAGTAAAGCGGATCGCTTCTTTCAGCCGTTCCGTCTCTGTCTTCAATTCTCGCTCCTCAGTAAGTGCCTCCAACGGCTTATCAGCAAAGCCTGTGGCTTTCCATAGTGCTTTGGTCGCGTCGTCCTGATTCTGCCAAACGATCCAATTCTCGGGTTCAGCCAGTGCTCGAAACAGCGCCACGCTGCCTACCGTCTCAACATTCTCTTTCTGGAAAGCATTCAGCTCAGGAATCAAAAATTGGTCACGCAGCTCCGCAGAGGGCACTAAAGCCGTCTTGATGCCAGCCAATTTGTTCCAGCGTTCACTCAGGTCTGAGAAGCCACGAATGGTGCGGGGCAATAATCCATATTCAGGTGCTTGCCCTTCCACATCGCAAAGATCCTGCACGACAGGCAACGACAACAACACCGCTTCCAACAGCTGGATTCGCTCATCACCTGCCAGCAAGGGCGGACGATCATCCCTCTCAGTTTCAGCAGCAACCTTCCAACCCGCGTGAGCACCCGCGTCGCGCATAGCTCGAATGCGTTCATCAATCTTAGCCTTCTTCTCTGCTCGCTCCTTATCTTTGGACTCGATCTGGTGAAGAGTCGTAAGCGCATATTTGAAGGCCGCTATGTCGAACTGCTTCAAGAGCGAAGCTTCATTCTTATTGCGGGGCACCAACCAGCCCGGCAATGCAGTAAATGCTTGGAACACGTAGCCGCGCTCCCCTCGCGCTTGCTTGATGGGATCAATCTTGCCTGACTGAACCGTCGGCTTACTCAAAACCGAGAAATCTGTGACGGGAGGAAACGAGTCCTTCAACAATGTATACGTGAATTCATCCGCTCGGGCATACTTGAAAAGCAGCAATGCAAACAAGCGGCCTTGCACACTCCCTTTGGCGCTGCTTCCGACATAGCGCGGAATCACAAGTTCGGCAGGAAGCGAACTAATTGTCTCCCGCAAAAGCTGAAACTGGTCCTCACTATCCGGCTTCAATGCAGCCCAATAATCGACCGCTTTGACGAGCCTTTGCTTTGCTTCATCACCGGTAATAAATGGGTTGCGATTGTCAGGAGTAGCAATGGCATAGACATCGAACTCTTTCAGAACAAGCGAATCATATGTGGTGTCTGGATGATACAGAATGGCAGGCAAACGCAGCTTCGAGTCTTGGCGTGCCTGCATAAGCGAATCTCCAGTGAAATTCCCAGGATATGTCGGATCGCAAAGCCTTGGACAATATGTTCTGCCAATCTCCTTGATCGCACCTTCGTCTTTGCCAGAGCATTCCCCCAGCATGAGCATTAGTCCAGCATCAAGAACCTCCGGCGGAGTCTCATTCCCGTTCAATACTCCAGAAAAGCACTCTTGCGGCGTGGCATGCTTGCGGTCAGGCACCAGATACTTCGCCACTGAATCCCGCAAACCCGTGCGCACAGCACCTTTACGCCGCACTTGAGTCCAAACGTGATGCTCAGCATCAGGCATCTCACCCGTTTCCTCAATCCTGCGCCGTATCTTCGTCAGTGGATTGCCTTCACTAGAAGCCATAGCGAGAAGACAAACGGTATAATAATTCACCGCGTCCTGAAACAACTCATGATGCCGCCAGAGCAGCGCCTCACCATCCGGCAGGTCTTCCCATTCATCTTTCGTCCCGGCCTTGAGCTTCTGGACTTTGGAAACACGGCCCTGATAAATGCGGTTCATGGAATACGGAGGGGTTGAAATTCAAATGGCGGCGCAGGACGTCGGTGCAACTGTTGTGACACGACCGGCTAGAACCCGTCAGAGTCGAGTGACCAGAACGTGCTCATTGACTGGATGCTAGAAAAGAAAATGCGGCAAAGCAATGGAAAAATAACCGCGATAATAGACAGAGCCGCTAAAGGATTGGGCAAGAGCAAAGTTTGAAGTGCAGATCGGCTTCTGTCAGTCCCGCTGACACGTCCGGAATAAAAAGCACTCTCGTTATCAACGCAGGCTGTTCAGGACGCTGGACAGCCTGCGTTGTTTCCAAGCAAGGGGGGGCAATTTTCCAATCGCCCGCCTGAACTGAAACGGCGATTGCCAATCGCCGCTCCTTGGGCAGTGGCCGTGCCTTACAATTTAATTACATAAATTCCCTTTTCACCGTCGGGTTATGGGGCATTTTCGGGGCGGTTTATACAGTTGTTAAGGATAACCCATCCCCCCGCTTTGGCTCCGGTCATGAATTCCACTCCTGATATTTACCGTATTTTTACGCGACCAGCAC
>JAYVZW010000271.1:0-15539 GCA_043783015.1 Verrucomicrobiota bacterium | reverse complement strand
GCCATGAAGCCCGGCCCCTCGGCCCGTCAGTGTGTGAGGTTCTCGCTGGGCACTGACACCAGCCTCAAAGAAGTAACCACAACTGTAGAGCGACTACGCGAACTGACTCGAACACTTTCCGGCACCCGATGAATCTGCCGCAAGAAAGCACCATTGAGATGCGCGTGCTAGCGAACTACTTACTCTCGACAACGGGTCCAAAACTCTTAAATTGATCCCATGACGGTCGCCCTACCACCCGCCCTCACCCAGCTTGTCGAGCGGCTCATCCACACGGGTCGCTGTGCCGATGAGGGAGAAGTCGTGCGCGAGGCACTCCGCGTCCTAGAATATCAGGAGTTCGATGAATCGCCCGCACTTGAGGCTGCGTTGCTGGAAGGCGTGCGTTCACCGCATCAGCCCTATGATGGCTCAGTGCTCGAATGCATCCCCGCCCCCAACGCCACGACACCTCTCCTTGCTGGCCAGCGTTGAATCGGCAATCACGGCCCCTCGCCTGCAAGCCGGAGCATCTCAGCGCGGAACGCTGGCGAGAGGAAGAATCGCCCCTCATTCTGCAACCTGTCCAAGGATGATGCCACCGAAGTGATCAAACCCGAGCCTTTGGCGAGTAACAGGATGCCGCCAATACCGGTAAAGCGCTGTCCCAGTTTGGTCGCTGCATGTCGCGCTGCTTGATCATCCAACAGGATGTAGTCTGCATGAAGGCTCAATGCCAGCGCGAGCGCCTCCGTTTCACCGGGGTCAAGATCCGGGCAGTTGGATACCTCGGCAGGAATCGGCACCGGCACAGACCTCCGCACCCACTCGGGCAGCATCAGTCCTTGGAACCTCGCATGAACCGCAGCCAGCCGGTTGAACTCATGCTCCACCATGGGCGCAATCCAGACCTCGACGAAGAGCTTAGGCAGCAGCCAATCCAGCTCCACCCGGCAGAGATTCAGCAGCACCGATGTGTCCGAGACGACGATCACTCACTTCGCAGGCGGAAGGGTTTGAGCGGGGAACATCGATCTCAAGGCATCCACCTCCTCATGCAGATCATCCACCGTGTAGGTGCTGATCTGCCTCTCACCGAGAGCCTCCTGAAAGGCGAACAAGTCCACCCCCGCCATCTCCGCGCCCGTTGTCTTGCTGACCCTGCCCTGAGCGTGCAGAGCACAGGCAAGCTCCAATCGCATCTCCGCCTCGGACACATGCCGAAGCGCAGGAGCATCTGGGAGATTCAAAGTCAGAGTCATGGGCAGAGGATACGGTCTGTCCAGCTCGCAGACAAGCACTTCGTTATTACGAAATGGATTGACACCTGTCGACACTGCTGCACCCGCAAGCAGGCATGCGTTCACCATACCAGCCCTATCTTCTACCAAGCTGGCGATCAGCTCAATATTGAGCGCGTAATGCACGGTGCCCGTGATTTTCCTCGCCGCCTTCTCGAAGAACCATGAGTCTCACCGGCCCCAATGGCCGCACTCTGAATATCCGCACCATCTGGATGAAAGAACATTTGTCTCAGCAGACAAAATTCATTACTTTAATTCCCGAAAGGAACCGCAACTCATGACCTTTGAACTCTATACCTATGCCGTGCTGACCCGCAACCTGCCCACCGAGGGTCTATGCGCGGGAGATGTGGTGAAAATTGTGGATTACCACCTCCTCCCTGTTCCAGAAGGTGAAGAAGGCTACTCCATTGAAGTGTTCAATGCGTTGGGCGACACCATCGCCGTAACCTCCGTTCCCGAATCGGCACTGGAGCCGCTCTTGGCGAATGAAGTATTCAGCGCTCGGCGCTTGGCGGTTGCAGCGTAAACGCATGGGAAGCTCTTTTTGCTGCGCCAAATTCGGCGCAGGCAACCGTCGGAGAGACTTGATTCGTCGCTTTTTACCCAGCACGGTTCTGAGCATGAAAATCCCACTCTACAGCCATGTCATCCTAGCCGAGGACATCCCAGCCAAAGGGTTGTGACGTGGCGACTTCGCCACCGCAGTCGGGTTTCACCAGCATCACGGCGAGGAAGCCCAGCAATGCGTGCGGCAGTATGGCAGTCTGCTCTCGACAACCGTTTCAATATTCGTAACCTGATCCCATGACCGTCGCCTTACCACCAGCCCTTACCCAGCTTGTCGAGCGGCTCATCCACACGGGTCGCTATGCCGATGAAGGAGAAGTCGTGCGCGAGGCTCTCCGCGTCCTGGAACACCAGGAGTTCGACGAATCCCCCGCGCTTGAGGCTGAACTGCTGGAAGGCGTGCGTTCCCCGCATCAGCCCTATGATGACGCCGTGCTCGAACGCATTCGTCAGACCGCGCGCGCATGAGCCTGCCCATCTCCATTGCCCTACGGGCGGAGCAGGACATGGCCTTGCAATTCCGCTGGTATCTGGAGAACGCTGATGGAGAAGTGGCCGAGCGCTACCTGCGTGCCATTGACCAAACGATTCAACGTCTCGCCGGCTACCCCGGCCTCGGCCTGCGCCGTCACTTTCAATCACCGGAACTTGCAGGCATCCGCAGTTTCCAAGCGGCGCGACCTTTCAACAAGCATCTCATCTTCTACCAGGCAAAAGATCAACTCAGCATCGAGCGCGTCATGCACGGTGCTCGCGATCTTCCTCGACGCTTTCTGGAGGAACCATGAGCGAGTGAATCAAACGCCTCACCGAAAGCAAGCGCGGCTACTGCGTGAAGCTTGCCTTGAACGTCGCAAAAGAATCTCCACGCTTTCCCAACTCACATCCCATCTTAGCAGTCCCCATGCATTCTCAAGAACCGATCATGGAGCCGCGTGAGCGCTCCACGCGCTTGCTTCTGCTCGCGTCGGTCTTCACGATCGCGACTTGCGGGCTGATCTATGAGCTGATCGCGGGCACGCTGGCGAGTTATCTGCTCGGCGATTCCATCACGCAATTCTCCACCGTCATCGGCGTTTATCTTTTTGCCATGGGCGTCGGGTCGTGGCTCTCGCGATACGTCAACCGCTCGCTGGTCGCGGTGTTCGTGGAGATCGAGCTGCTCATCGGATTGGTCGGCGGCTGGTCGGCGGCGCTGCTGTTCATGATGTTTGAGAGCATGGCGTCGTTTCGCGTGCTGCTTTACGCACTGGTGTTCATCATTGGCACGCTGGTTGGCATGGAGATTCCGCTGCTGCTCCGCCTGCTCAAAGACCGGCTGGAGTTCAAAGACCTCGTTTCCCGCGTGCTCTCGCTGGATTACGTCGGCGCCTTGCTGGCCTCGCTTTTGTTTCCGCTGGTGCTGGTGCCGCATCTCGGACTTATGCGATCCAGTTTTCTTTTCGGGTTTCTCAATGCCATCGTCGGACTCATCGCTCTCTTTATGTTGCGGCGCGAAATCCGCCGGTGGCGCGGATTACTGGCGCAGGCAATCCTGGTGCTGGCTGCGCTCATCGCGGGCTTTGTCTTCTCAGAGAAGCTGATGGAGTTTTCCGAGCACGGTTATTACTCCGGCGAGAACGTGATTCTCAGCAAGAGCACGTCGTATCAGCGTATCGTGCTCACGCGTCATCGCGATGACTTGCGGCTCTATCTCAACGGCAACTTGCAGTTCAGCTCGCGCGATGAATACCGTTATCACGAGAGCCTGGTGCATCCGGTGATGAGTCGATTGAACAAGCCTTCGCGCATCCTCATTCTCGGCGGCGGCGACGGACTGGCCATGCGCGAAGTGCTCCGTTATCCGAACGCCGACAGCGTGACGCTGGTAGATCTCGATCCTGAGATGACGCGGATGTTTTCATCGCTGCCGATGCTTACGGCGTTGAACCAAAATTCCCTGACCGCGAGCCGGGCGCATGTCATCAACGCCGATGCCTTTGCGTGGCTGGAAACCAACCGTGAAATCTTTGACGCGGTAATCATCGATTTCCCTGATCCCACGAGCTTCTCGCTCGGCAAGCTATACACGACCGCCTTCTACCAGCGCCTCCAGCGCGCACTCTCGCCCAGAGCGCTGATCGTGGTGCAAACAACCTCGCCGCTGGTCGCGCGGCAATCCTACTGGTGCGTGGATGCCACGTTGCGCGCCTGTGGATTTCAAACCGTGCCTTATCACTGTTATGTCCCCTCGTTCGGCGAATGGGGATTCATCATGGCCTGCAAACAAGCCGTTCCGACGGAGACAAAATTGCCGCCGGGCTTGAAATTTTTTACCGACCAGGTTTTCGTGACCGAGCAAAGTTTCTCGCCCGACATGTCGCTGGTGAATGTGGAAGTGAACAAGCTCAATAACCAAGCACTTGTGCGGCTCTTCGAGAAAGAATGGGGGCGTTATTTGCCATGATGCATCGCCGCACATTTCTGCAAACCGGTGCCGTCGCGTGTCTCGCGTCCTGCGCGAAAACTCCAGCGATCACTGGAAGTGTCATCGGCGCGAACCACGCCGCAGGGCATCGCCTGCGCGACATGAAATCTGCACCAGTGCCTAGGCGTGTGATAAAAACAGATGTCGTCATCGCCGGTGGCGGCATGTCGGGCTTGATAGCCGCGTTGCGCTTGCAACAGGCCGGCGTTCATGACATCACCATCATCGATCTCGAATCGGAACCCGGTGGCAATGCGCGTTGCGGCTCGAATGCCATCACGTCCTACCCTTGGGGCGCGCATTATGTGCCGGTGCCCGGCGATGAAGCCACGGAAGTGCGGCGCTTGTTTGAGGAACTGGGAGTCATCACCGGACATGATGCTGGGGGTCGTCCGATTTATGAGAACACGCATCTCTGCGCCGATCAGCAGGAGCGGCTGTTCGTGCGCGGCGTGTGGCAGGATGGCATCGGGCCCACGGTCGGAGTTTCTAGCGACGAACGCGCGGAAATGAACCGGTTCACAGCACTCATGAACGAGTTAAAACAAATACGCGGACGCGACGGTCGGCGTCCGTTTTGCATCCCCGTGGATGCAAGTTCGCGCGACGCGGAATGGCTGGCTTTGGATGCGATGACGATGGAGGCCTGGATGGAACGCGAGGGCTTTTGTAACGAGCCGCTGCGCTGGTATGTGAACTATTGCTGTCGCGATGACTACGGCGCGGGCATCGGGCAAGTCTCGGCATGGGCGGGCCTGCATTATTTTGCATCGCGCGATGAAAACGATGTTCTCACCTGGCCGGAAGGCAATGGCTGGCTTGTGAAACGCATCATGAAAAAACTACGCGGCGTGAAGTTTCGGCAGGCGGTGGTTTATCGCATGACCCAGGAAGGCAGTTCTGTCTTTGTCGATGGGCTGACGCCATCGGGCGAAGATGCCGTCCGGTTTGAGGCGCGGTCGGCCGTGTGCGCCATGCCGCGCTTTGTGGCGCAACGCGTGGTCGCGGGACTCGCACCGATAGAACAATTAAACTACTCGCCGTGGATGGTGGCAAACATGAGTTGGCGTGGCGAACCGCCGCCTGCTTGGGACAATGTGTTTCGCGATAGCGCATCCCTCGGCTATGTGGTCGCGACGCATCAGTTGCTGCATCCTTTCCCGCAAAGCTCGGTGCTCACCTACTACCAACCGCTGGATCACACTCCGCCACCGCAGGCACGGCAGGAGGCTCTGGAAAAACCTTGGGCGGCTTGGCGCGATCAAGTGCTGGCTGATATGCGGCCCGCGCATCCAGATGTGATGGAGCGTGTCTCGCATCTCGATGTCATGCTCTGGGGTCACGGCATGATCCGGCCCGTGCCGGGATTTATCTCCGGTGCTGCACGAAAAAGCATGTTGGAGCCGCTGGGTCGCATCGCGTTTGCGCACACAGACATGAGCGGCGTCTCCATTTTTGAAGAGGCATGTGCGCGCGGTGCGGATGCGGCCCAAACAGTTTTGCGCATGATCGGACACATATGATTCTGGGACAACACACCCTTATTGAATTGCATGGTTGCGATGCGGAAAAGCTCCGCGACGTCGCCGGGGTTCGCGCCTTGTTGATCGATGCCGTGAAAAAATCAGGCGGCACTTATGTGACGGATGTCTTTCATCATTTTAGTCCCCTGGGCGTCAGTGGTGTCATTGTGATCGCAGAGAGTCATGTGACCATTCATACTTGGCCGGAGCATAATTATGCTGCGGCGGATGTGTTCACCTGCGGCGGGAGTTTTCAGCACGATGTCTTTGTGCACATGATGCGCGATGGCTTGCTGGCGGCAGACGTGAAAACCCAAACGATTGCGCGCGGCGATGTCCGTTGAATCTTCTGTCATAACACGGTTCGCGCCTTCGCCCACGGGCTGGCTTCATCTGGGTCATGCCTATGCGGCATTGTTCGCGCACGATGAGGCACAGCGCGCCAGCGGGCGTTTTCTGCTGCGGCTGGAGGATATTGATCTCGCGCGTTCGCAACCCGTATACGAGCAAGGCATTTACGATGATTTGCGATGGCTCGGCCTTACGTGGGAGGAACCGGTGCGGAAGCAAAGCGAGCACTTGCCGGAGTATCGCACCGCACTGGCAAAGCTGAGCACGCTCAGCCTGCTCTATCCCTGTTTCTGCACGCGGAGGGAAATCCAGGAGGAGATAGCTCGCGCCGGACAAGCTCCGCATGGAACGGAAAGTCCGGCATATCCCGGCATCTGCAAAAGACTGAGCACTGATGAAGTCACTGAGCGCATTACAGCAGGAAGAGACTATGCGTTGCGACTCGACTTGGAAAAAGCCATGTTGCTCGCCGGACGCAGTCTGCTTTGGCAAGACCTCGCGCACGGCGAGTTCATTGCCGATCCATCACCGCTTGGAGATGTGGTGCTCGCACGCAAGGACACGCCCACGAGCTATCATCTGGCGGTTGTCGTGGATGATGCGGCACAGGGCATCACGGTCATCACACGGGGCGAAGATTTGCTCGCCGCGACGCACTTGCATCGCGTGCTGCAATCATTACTCGGCTTGCCTGTTCCACTGTGGAAACATCACCGCCTAATCACCGACGAAACCGGCAAGCGTCTGTCGAAACGAGATGATGCACGTTCGCTGCGCGCCTTGCGTGAATCGGGCTGGACTCCGCAGCGGGTTCGTGAGGCATTGGGCCTGGCTTGACCATTGCCAGCAAGAGAAGCCGTGTTAGTTTTGCCAGATGAATACGCATTCCATGCCACGCTTCACCGCCCGCGTCTATCGCGACGGCGAATGGTTTGTTTCCTTTTGCCCCGAGATGCCGGAGGCGAACGGCCAAGGGGGCACGGAAGATGATGCGGTGAAAAGCCTGCATGATGCCATCGAACTTCTGATCGAAGATCGCAGGGCTGATGCCGCCAAGACACTTCCGAGCGGTGGCACCACCCGCGATCTGGCGTTTGCTTGATCATGAAGCGGCGTGATTTAATCCGCCGTTTGGAGGCACATGGCTGCGCGATGAAGCGAGAGGGCGGATCCCACACGATCTACTGGAATCCAAACACGGGCAGGCGTGAACCTGTGCCTCGTCACAAGGAAATTCCTGATCTGCTTGCTCGGAAGATATGCCGCTGTCTGGAAGTGCCGTGGATAGAGAATAAATCCTGAACCTCCCGCATATTCCATGAATCGTTACCGCATCGCGCCCAACGGTCCCGAATTCTCCCAGCTCATCTACGGCACCTGGCGCATTCTTGATGAGCCGGCACCGACGTCGCAGGAGCTGAATCGACGGATCAATGCGTGCGTTGATCTAGGCATTACCACGATCGACACGGCGGAGATTTACGGCCTCTATGAAGTTGAAGAGGCACTGGGCAAGGCCATCGCGCTCTCGCCGGGACTGCGTGATAAACTGGAGATTGTGACCAAGGCGGGCATCTATGTGCCGTCTCGTTATCATCCGAACCGCGAGGTCGCGCATTACAACGCCAGCAGCGCGCGCCTGATGAAGAGCGCGGAGAAATCACTGCGGCTGCTGGGCACTGATCACCTTGATTTGTTTCTCGTGCATCGCCCGGACTGGTTCGCCAGCGCGGATGATACGGCACACGGACTTAATCATCTGCTGCGCGAGGGCAAAGTCCGGAGCACTGGAGTATCGAACTACAACGTGCATCAGTTTGATCTGCTCAACTCGCGCATGGATCAACCACTGGTGACCAACCAGCTCGAGTTCCACTTGCTGCACATGGAGCCGATGCTCGACGGCACATTCAGCCAATGCGAAAAGCTCGGTCTGCTTCCGATGGCGTGGAGTCCGTTGGCACAGGGACGTTTGTTTGATGTGAAAAACGAAGCGGCACAGCGGCTTGCCGTGTGTGCGCAAAAACTCGCGCCTCGTTATAACGGCGCGACGCTGGAACAACTGGCCTACGCCTGGATCATGGCGCATCCCGCGAATCCGTTGCCGATTCTCGGCACCAATAAGATCGGGCGCATCCGCAGCGCCGCGCAGTCATGTGGGATCAAGCTGGAGCGCGAAGATTGGTATGCGCTGTGGGAAGCTGCGCAGGGGCGGGCGATTCCTTGAAGTGTCCGGTGATAGAGTGCGTCAGAGCACGTGTGCCATCTTTTTCGGGGATTAGCCCTATATTTGGTGCCGATCTGCAGGCTTGCACATCGGGGACATGTGGGGCGATTAATCCTAACCTGCCTGGCGGCGCGTCTCCAATCTTACGAAAATGACACGCAAGCCCGTTTGGAATAAGCCCGGTTGACGTGGAGATTGCAATCAATTTGCCACCCCTGATTTGATCACACCGTCTTTGCCAGCTTCGCGTCCCACGTTTCGCCAACGCCCCGGCTTCACCTTGCTGGAGATGCTGATGGTAATTGTTATCATTGGCATCCTGGCTGTGACGGCGATCAATGTTCCCCATCTGGTGTCTTCCACGCGGAAATCATCTGCCTTGCAGGAATTGCTCGCAACCATGGAGGCGGCCCGAGGTCGGGCGCTGCGGAACAACGGCTTGGTATATCTGGCGTTCAGCGGCCCCAAGGCGGGGGGTTCCTTGGAGCCTCTGCGCCAGTATGCGATCCTAGATTACGATGAAACAGCCGCATCGTCCGCGACACGGTTCAAGCTGGTGACGCCTTGGCAAAAATTGCCTGAGGGCTACGTGTTTGTGAACTCTAATGTCTCCACCGGAACGGTCAGCACGAATTTGCTTTCATTCCAGAATGCCGCACAGGATGTTCCTGGAGACGGGCAAAACACGTCCACCGTTCTTGCGCAATGTCTGGCTTTCGGCTCGCTGGGACAGGTGATATTTCCCGAAGGTGCGATCGGGACTTTGCAAATCCCAATAGCTGAGGGCATTGTCCAAAGTGACATAATTGTAACACGCAAAGGCTCGCAACCTACCGCCTCAGACTGCTATTACATTGAGGTTCGTCGCAACACGGGCCGGGCATTTCTGCTTCCATGAAAATTCCCCATGCTATTTCATCCCGCATCACGTCAGGCGGCTTCACGCTGGCGGAGACCGTTTTGTCCGCAACCATCGCCTCCAGCGCCCTCATCACTGCCCTCAGTTTGATGGTCTCAGGGGTGAGCGCGACAAAAGACAGCCATCGGGAGATCGCTTCCGTGTTGCTCGCCCGGCGTGTGGCCGGAGAAATACAAAGACAAGCTGACAGAAAAAATGCCTCGCTGCATGTGCAGGTGTATGACGTGGCGCAACAGCCAGTGGCGAAAACTGACAACTCGGGCTGGAGCGAGGCTGACTATACCAAGGGCGCGGCGCAGTTTCAGGCATCTTATTTGGTAAGCTGGCAACTTACACCGCCAGCGGCGAATGAACCGCAGGTCGCAGCAGTCAAAATCACCGTGGAAACGCCCGCGTCAGCAACGCGGGAAAATCGCCACAGTTATACTTATGCCACGCTCCTGCAATAATTGCCGGGCCGGGCGCGCGCCGGGCTTCACACTTATAGAACTGATGGTGTCCACCGCCATCGGCTCAGTAATCTTGCTAGTGCTCATGCAGAGCTTTGATCAGGCGTCCAGTTCGTGGATCGGGCAAAGCCGTAAGTTTGCTTCCCTGCGAGAGGGACGCAGCGGGATGCGTATGCTTGCCGATGATTTCGCCGCAATCACGGCGCTGCCGCGCAATCCACAGGTTACAACCGGTGACGATGCGCATGTGCGCTTCATACTGCGGGAGGCTGCGGATGATTACGCCTCAGCATCCGCAGCCTTCCTCCGCGCGGGCAAGCCTGCCAGGAAACTTGGCAATGCCCAGCTTCCCGACGGCGGAGACTTGCGCCTGATCATGTATCTGATCGCCTTGACGACAGACTCGGGTAACAGCGGAGTGCAGAGCGGTCTTAGCCAGAAACTTTGGCGAAAAGAATTCTCTACCGCCGATACTTACAGCCGCATTCAGGAGCATTTGCTCAATGGAACGATGATGGTCAAGGCGGAGGACTGGACGGCCTTCGCATCGGACCCGGAGGCCTTCGGCACGGATGCCGTGGCTTATGATGTAATCCGCTTCGACCTTGTCGCTTATCAGGATTCCAAGACCGGGCCGCAGCCTGTTACGCCATGGTCATCTTATCTGGTTCCTAATGAAGTGGAACTTACCTTGCGCACCACCAGCCGGTCAATTGCCTCCCGATTGTTCACCTTGCAAGACTGGCAGGGGCAGGGGGTGCTTGCCACTAAGCTGATGGGGAGTCCTCCTACTCCAAAAGATTATGGCGATGATGCCGAGGCTCGCACTGATACCCTGCGTTTGCGCTTGTCCCAAGGGGCAGCCTTTGCACCTGTGATTCCAACTGCTGCACCATGACAGTCAATGTATCCGCCTTATTTCATCGTCGTGGTTTCTCATTGTTACTCACGCTGATCATCCTGAGCGCCGTGACCATTCTGGTCATCGGACTGTTTTCGCTGGCCGTGACGGAGAAACAAGTTTCAGCCAGCTTCGGAGCGGTCGAGCAGGCGGAACTGGCATTGGATGCGGGCTTCGCCAAGGCAACAGGATTGCTGGTTAGCAAGACCAACAACGATGACTATCTTATCTGCGCAAAGCCCGTTAGCGCGCCGCTTTCCACAACGACTGCGGATGCCAGGAATCGTGTCAGGCAGCATTTGTATGTTGCTAGATATGATACGGTGGGTGCTGTTTGGAAATATACTCCATTGATTTCGGGAGTGGCCGCGCCTGCGGACAGTAAGTTATTGACTATGGATCATGTGGCTAATGTTGATCCTGATCCGGTAACTCCCGCTACTAAAGCCGATGGAACGCCCGCTGATCCCGCAGTGGGTTATCGGCACAATCCACTGGTGGCAGGAGACACGCCCACCACAACCTATCCCAAGACATTGCCGTGGAAAGTCCAGCCTGATCCGTTGAAGCCCGATGTCTTCTGGGAGGAACTGCATGCTCCCGATGCCAGTGGAGCCGATCAATTACTGGCTCGCTACTGTTACCAAGTAGAGGACTTGCAGGCTCAGTTACCACTTGATAACGCGGGTAACATCGACGGCGTCAGTTTGCAGCACGTGCGCACTCCTTTCGCCATCGGCAGCACGTTGCTGCCGGTGCCCGGCATGAATTTGAATCCCACGAAAAAAAACCCGCGCCGCCCGTGCTGAACCAGGCCGCGCTTTATACGCTGCTCTATCCCAAGGCCACCGATGACACGGGCATCACGGACAACTGGATCATCCAAGCGCGTCAGACCCAGTTCACACCGGACATGTGGAAGGAGACCATGCTGGCCAACGGGCTTGATCAGAAATGGCTGACCAGAATTTCCACGGGTGATGATGCAGGCCGGCTGCCGGTCGCCACCTCATCTGATCCGAACATCCGCGCGCTTGAAGAAAGCTCCAATGCCGGGGCCAGAAGTTATGCCGAACTGGCCGTCATCCCTGCTTATCCGACAGGTGGCACTTTGCCAGCAGGACATGTCAATCGCGGCCCCGCCTTCAATAACATCAGAGATAAAAAACTTAACCTTAACAAGTTGCTCCGTGACATCTCAACTAATGTCAAGACACCGGATCAAGCGGTCACAGAAATCGCCAGTTTCATTCGCACTCATCTGCCAGACTTTGAAAACCGTGCAGGCGGTTTCACGCTTTCTGCGCCAGCATCGAAGACTGGACAGAATCCGCAGGGCTTCGCTTATCTCGAATGTCTGGCCGCCGGCATGATCGACTATGCGGACACCGACTCACTGCCGACGATCAATCTTGGGGAATATCGTGGAATGGATTCCTATCCTTTGGTGAACGAGCAATGGGAACGTTATCGCTTTGAAGGCACCACCAAGGATGCCACCAACGAATATGTTCTTTTTTCGGTAACTCATTACTTTGAACTCTGGAACCTGACCAGCCAACCTATAAGCGGGCAGGTGCAGGCTCAGTTCGAGTGCAAAGGAACCGTGCAAGTAGGCGCCGGGAATTATGTGCCTGAGCAGAACATGAACCTCGTCACTAATCCCGCCCTCAGCCAGCTTGCTCAGGTGAACGGACACTGGTGGCAGGGGCCGATAAACATGACGCTCGCTCCCAATGAATACACCGTCATCGCTTTCCCGCCCGTGATATTCAGCTTCCGCTCCGGCCCCAAGAGCGGCACCACGACCAAGGCCACCTTTCGCGGTTTCGACAATGGCGGAACCAGCGACCTCTCCAGTCGTTACCACCTGAAATACGCTCCTGCGGGCAGCTCTAACTTTGTCCTGGTGGACGAACCTCTCAAGCCCGTTGAGAGATACACCCGCGATGTCTATGGGAACAAGTCCCCGGCGCAAAAGTTCAATGGCACCGTGCCCGGCATGTCTTACGCCGTGCAAAATAGTAACTTTGCCGATAATATCGGCGACCCTCGCGCTGCTTGGTTCATTGATTACAGTCAGGATGTCGTCAACTATGTGAATGGTGCCAGCCCTTGGGGACGCAATGTGCGTTCCAACATACCTACCGCCATCTATGGCAATGCGCGCGTCATGCTCTGGCCGGATGGTGGCCATGACACCACGCCTGGCAAGCAAAGCATCGGCAACGAAGATATTAATCCCGACGCCGCCAAACCCAGCCCTATGCCCGCCATAGAACCGGAAAAATATGTCCAGCGCATCTCGAACGCGGGCAAGTATTACAGCGTGACGGAACTTGGTCATATCTTTGATCCTATGTTGTGGGATGCCAATGGCGGCTCCGAGTATGATGTGCCGACATACGAAAACTTCGCGGACATCCTCTTTACTGCCACCGCTTCCGGCAAATACTGCGGCGGTAACACTCTCCGCATCGGGCGCGTGGAGCATTCACGTTTTCGCCCGAGCTTCTCCAGTCCCACCGCCGCTGGTCGTCTGGCTGACCGCCGCGAGTGCGCCTCCTCATTGCTTGACCTGTTTCACTGCGGCATTCCCACCAGCGGAAGCACGGCAGACCTGACTGGAGATTACATTCTCATCAACGGCCACGTGAATCTCAACACCGCCACCCGCGACACCCTTCGCGCGCTAGCCGCAGGCAAGTTGGTTATGGATGCTGCAACTACAGTTCCAACAGTTATTCAACCGCCTACTACCAGCGGCGGCGACCAAGCCGACCAAGTGGCTGATCTAATCATTAAACGGCGACCATTCATATCAGCAGCCGAGATCCCAGAGAAACTTCAGGATGAAAAGACCGTAGGAAGCTATGATTGGAATGACGCACCCATCTTGGGCGCGACATCCCGCAACCCTGCCAGCACCGTTTCTCCCGAGTGGAATGACGCCGCCGCCGAGGAAGTCTTCGCTCGTATTTATAACAGCTTCACTGTGCGCAGCCGTAACTTCCGCATTCTGGTTACGGGCCAAACCCTGCGCAAGAACCGCTCCGGCCAGACCGAAGTTCTTGCTACCCGATCGCGCATCTATCACGTATTCATCCGCCCGGAGCGCGACACCAGCGGCACCATTATCAGTCAGCATGTGGACATCACTTATGAAAGACAGTTATAAATTTATCCTCGCGATGTCCGCAGCCCTTGTGTTTATTCAGACAGCTTATGCACAAGCACCCGCAACAGGAGATACACTGGCATATTTCCGGCTTGTTCATGCCGCCGGTATTCCGGGCAAAGTAACTGTGCATCTGGATAGTGATGATCTTCAGCCTGAAGGTTACATCTCTGGCCAATGCACCGGCGCTATAGGTTTTCCCGCCAAAACATATCAAATCAAAGTCCAGCACCCTGCCTTGGGCGAGCTCCGGCTGGCCATGCCTTTGAAGCCCGGCAGCATCAATACCCTTGTGATTTTTTCAAAACTGGAGCGGCCCAAACCGGGTCAGGCACCCAAACCGATGCTTGGCTACTACATTCTGGAGTCACCAGCCGAGGACAAGGCCAAGGGGCACAACCTGACTCTGGTGCAATGCACCTCACAGCCTAGCATGGACTTTGACATCGCAGGCCATCCATTAACTGTGGCCCGGCTCGTTCCCGGGGTTGTTCGCGTTAAGAAAAGCATGGGAGAGTTCCCCGCCATCAGCACCGGAGGCGCGATGCTTTGCACGCTGAATTTCAAAGACCCCCAAGACACCGTGGTCATCATCTTTGCGGATGAAACGGGCGCACTGAAGGCGGTCTCCTTTGGAAATTCATTATAAGTCATGACAAATAATTTGCGCTCATTCGCTATGGGAAAGCCATCCGCACTTACCCTGCTTCTTGCTCTCGCCTCATATTTCTCTCCCTGCGCTGCCGAACGCCCGCCCTACGATGTCAAGCTCCAACCGGGTGCGGAATGCGAAGTGGCGGTGAATTTGCTTCACCCTACCCAGTTTGCCATCGGCTTTCGGGAAGTTCATATTAGGGCAGGAAAGATCGCGCAAATGAAGCCCAGCAAGCTCAAAAAATACCTGGAAGAACGCATTGTTCCCCTAGCCATCAGCCCGCATGGCGCGCCTTATATCCTCGATCATCACCACTTTGTTGCCGCGATAATTGAGTCAGGCATACGCAAAACCGTCCCCGCCAAGATTATGAGTAATGCGGCAGAAGCCAGTGAGGACGAGTTTTGGAAGCTTATGCGCGAGCGCCAGTGGGTTCATCCTTATGACGAAAAAGGCAACGGTCCCGTCAGCGTCACCCTATTGCCAGCAAGTGTCACCGGGCTGAAGGATGACCCCCTGCGCAGCCTTGCTTGGGCCGTGCGTGAAGAAGGCGGTTATGAGAGGCATGACGAGATTGCCTATGCCGATTTCAAATGGGCCAACTTCTTCCGTCAGCACATCACTTTTGAGGACACCGACGCCGGATTCAGCGCTGCCATTCAAAACGCCCTCCACCTCGCAAAAACGCCTGCTGCCAAAAACCTCCCCGGCTATAAGGCTACGGAGATACGACCGTAACACAGGGTTGCTACCTGTGAGTCTTTTAGGTGTCTCTGCGGAATCGCAGGTAGATCGACATTTGTAAGTTTGTTACCCACTCAACAATGATGGTTGAGGTGTTTTTTCAATGACATGCCAGCTTTGGCATTTCCCTGACTCTACGAAGATTTATGGCGCTTCGCTGTTTCAAGTGGGTAGATTCGGCCCATTCTGGAATCAGAGTGTTCCGCTTCGGTCAAGGAAGAATCCGGCATAACTCGCTTCGCTCGGCCTTCGGCACTTATTCCGGTTCTTCC
>JAYVZW010000270.1:0-15576 GCA_043783015.1 Verrucomicrobiota bacterium | reverse complement strand
ACCCCGCCGCCAAGAATGAGCCGCAGCGCGGCCACGGCGCCGACGACCAGATTGATAATAAGTCCGGGGCGACGATCTTTGCCGAACGCGCCAAGGATCACACCAAAAACGCAAAGAGGCAGCACCAGCCAGTTGATCCAGCCCAGTAGCGGGATCAGGCCCAGAAGCATGAAGAACGCGGCGAAGAGGCCGCAGAGGATGGAGATGATTTGCATCATAAGTGAATGAGCTTGGTCAGGAGTGGGCGTGGAATGTTCAATTGCTTTCAACGTAAATGACCCGCTGCAGATACAGCCCTTCCGCAGGTGCACAATAGGCGGATTTTTCACCGTCGGGATTCTCAACCAGATTGCGTAACCATTCGATGTCAGACTTACCACGCGCGACGCGCACCAAGCTTCCTACAATGAGCCGCACCATGCGATACATGAAGCCGTCAGCTTCGCATTCGATGCGCACGATGTCACCCTCTTCAAAGACCTGGATGCGTGAGACATTGCGGATCAACTCCTCTGGTTTTGCACGTCGCTCTTCTTCAGTTTGATCGCCGCGATTCGCGGACAGTCTCGCGAAGTTATGTCTGCCCTGTAGAATGGCGGCACCATCACGAATCATATCTACATTAACCCCGCCCCAAGGATGCCACGATAATCCGGTCTCGAAGGGAGATAGCACCGTTGGAAGCCAAAGTCGGTATTCATAGACTTTTCCGGTGGCATTAAAACGCGCATGAAAATCTGGCGAAGCTCCTTCGCAATGCAGCACGCGGATGCTCTCAGGCAGTTTCGCATTCATGGCCCGCAGCCACGTCTCTGTGCTCCATGATGACTCATCCACCGTGATGTGCGCCACTTGTCCGCGCGCATGGACTCCAGCGTCGGTGCGGCCCGATCCATGCACAACAATACGTGTGCCAGTGAGCTGGGCCAGCGCTGACTCCAACTCATCCTGCACCGTCACGCGGCCCACCTGCGACTGCCAGCCGCGCCAAGGGCGACCGTCATAGGCAATAGTAAGTTTCAAGCGGCGGCTCACACGGCGGCGACTTCCACATTTGCCGAATAACCAAGCTGATGCAGCAAGTCCTCACAATCTTCCCATGTGAGACCGAAGGCGCGGACATCTGCCGCGCCGAGGCGCGCGATGACAGGGGAAAGTGCCAGAGCGTCAGTCTCGGCAAAATCACCATTCATCAAGGCATGCTCCGCCCAATCGACCAAATTCTCCAAGGTGATCTCGTGGTGAAGATACGCGGCGAGCTTGCCGGCTGCTGTTTGTTTCGTGATCATCATCGACTCATTCTAAACTTTCCGGTGTCCTTTATCCACCGGATATTTCTCATGAATTTCCACTAATCCACCATGCTCGTCATAAATCTCCTGCCAGAATTTTGTCGTCTGCTCGCCCGCAGCCACTTCCTTCAAATAACGTGCGCGCCACCCATGCCGACCGGTCACATCCACCCAGTAACGCCGGGATCCACCGGGCAAATCTTCCCAGTGGCCAAATTTAAGTTCATTCTGTCTGCGCCCGCTCATAGGGCGTCCTCCGGCAGCAGCCACGCATCCGGCCCGTTGCGTGTGTTTAAAAAATCTTGCAGGATCGCCACCGCTGCGACTTGATCCACCAGCTTTTTTTGTTCGCGCGTGATGCGTTTGTTTTCAAAACCAAGACTTCGTTCTGCTGCCTGACTGGATAAACGCTCATCGACAAAATGGATGGTCACTTCATGCGGCAAAACTTTTCGCAGCCGGTCCGCAAATTTTTCCACACGGTCCGTTGCACTGCCGCGTTCCCCGCTCATGCGTAGCGGCAATCCGATGACGATATCGCCCACGCGCTTTTGCCGCACGATCTCCGCGATTTCCATTCCCACCGACTCACTTGCATCAAGCGTCTTCAACGGGTTGGCGATCATGCCCAGCTCGTCACTTAGCGCGAGTCCAATGCGGACGGTGCCGTGATCGATGCCGAGGATGCGCGACATGGGATGAGATTCAAGATTTCAAGATGGGAGCAACGGCTTCAGTCTGTCTTGAATCTCATATCTTGCGTCTTGCATCTTTACCGCAGATTCTTCGGCAGTCCATCCACCAACTTTTTCAATTTCTCCGCCTCGTTTCGATGGGCGATAAGCAATGCATCCGGCGTGGAAATGATCATGAGATGCTCCACCCCGAGCAGGGCAACGTGTTGTGGTGTCTGCGAGAAAATGATGTTGTTGTCCGCGTCGAGCTTGGAGATTGCGCAGTTGTGCTGGTTGCCAGCGTCATCCTTCGGCAGATAGGCGGCCACGCTGGTCCAGTTGCCCACGTCATCCCAGTCGAAACACGCTTCCACATTCAGCACGCGCGTTGCGTTTTCCATAAGCGCGTAGTCAATGGACAGCTTCGGCAATGAGGCAAAACGGGCGCGCAGCGTGGTGGCGAAATCCGGCGACTGCTCAAGCTCGGTGACGAACTCGGCGAGCTCCGGGCAATGCGTTTCCAAATTTGATCGAACCGACGCGAGGCTCCAGAAAAACATACCGGCGTTCCATGTGAAATTTCCCTGCGCGAGAAAATGCTCCGCGAGTTCCGCATTGGGTTTCTCGCGAAACTTTTTCACTTCATAAACCGGGATGTCCCCGGGGCCTTCCAGTTTAGCACCGCGCTCGATGTAGCCGTATCCAGGGCAGGCCCAAGTGGGCTTGATGCCAATGGTGACGAGTGCGCCGCTCTGGGTCGCGGCGTCGCAGGCCGCTTGCAACGTCTGGCGGAAGCTCTCATGATCCTTGATGAGATGATCGCTCGGCAGCACCATCATCGTCGCTTGCGGATTGCGCGCGGCCACCCAGCCGATGCCCAGCGCAATAGCGGGCGCGGTATCGCGCTTCTCCGGTTCCGCGAGAATGTTTTCAACGGGAAAGTCGCACAACACCTCCCGCACCGCATCAAGCTGCATCTGGTTCGTGAGCACCAGAATATTTTCTTTGGGCACCAAACCATCAAGCCGGTCGATGGTGTGCTCCAGCAAGGTCTTGTCATCGAAGAGCCGCAGCAATTGCTTGGGCAGCCGGTCGCGGCTCACAGGCCAGAAGCGTTGACCGCTACCACCAGCGAGAACGAGGGCGTAGAGGTTGCTGCGGGTTCCGGATTTCGGATTGTGAATTTCGGATTGGGCTACCATGTAACTTCGGCTTGATTGCGTCTGCCCCAGTTGAAATCCGCAATCCACAATTCGCAATGCGAAATTGAGTCAAACACGCGCTGGAAATTCCATTTTCGTTTGTGCCGGTCAGAGTGTATATTGAGCAATGTCAACTTTGCCCCAGCCCCGTATCGACGATGATTTGAACACCTACACTCTGGCCACCGCATCGGCAGCGGCAGGTTGTGCGCTTGGTTTGCTTTTTGGGCGTGGTATGGAACGCCGCTCGTCCAGTATTGCTGCTCTCGCCCTGCTGGCAGCGGGCGCGTTGGTTGCGGGGCCAACGCTCAGCGGACTCATTGCCAGGGCTGCCAACTGGCCCGCCACCGAACGCGGAAGCCGCAAACGTCTGGAAGGCATCCGCAATGGCTCGCTGCCGGAAGGCGGTGAATTCTACACGGTGGACGATGGTTTGAACTGAGGCAGATGTTTCAGCGCAAACTGGAAGCGCGCGTCGTAGCGGCCACCGTTGTGTTTTTTGCAGCAGGCCAGGCAGGCACTGTGCCGTTTAAATTTTCGCACGCGCTCCACGGTGTGGCCGCATGACGGGCAGGCGTAGGAATATTTCCGGGCCTGTTTGATGCGGGGCAATGGCAGCGTGTGGCGCGTGCTCTCATCCGGGATGCCGAGATCGGCGCAGGCGCGCCGCCACTCCGAGCCGTGCGGTGCAATGCGCCGGCGATTGGCGCGCGCATAGGCGACGAGATGCGCCAACTCATGTTTCAGGGTGCGCTCGATTTCCCCGTCGAATTCCGCAAGGCGCGGATTTAATTCCACGCGCCATTGAGGCCAGCGGGCGTAACCGGCGGTGCTGCGCATCTTGGGATTCCATTCCACTCGCAAGTTTTCCGCGCCATCCTTCAGACCCAGCTCCATCAGCCATTGGCCCGCCTGTTTCTCCAATGCATCATCGCGTTTTCTGCCAGTGCTTGTCTTTCCCAGGTTAATGCTGCGGACCGGTGGCGCAGATCGCCCCTTGATGACTTCTGCAAAGGAAAAACATAACTGCTTCAGAGTTTTCATGCCGGTTGAGCCGAGCTAGATCGAGAACTCATCAGCATTACCGGTTCCGTCGCCCCGCCGTTTTTTCTTGTCGTGCGCGCGCTGAATTTGTTCACCCATGACCAGCAGGGTGTCGGGCGGAACGCTGTTCATTACGAAAGTATTAGCGCCGATGGTGCTGTGCTCGCCAATGACGGTGTCACCGCCCACGATGGTCGCGCCAGCATAGATGGTGACGTGGTCTTCAAGTGTGGGGTGGCGTTTTTTCCCTTTCAAGCGTTGACCCGCAGCGAGTGAGCGGGCGACGAGGCCGACACCCTGATAAAGTTTTACATGGGAGCCGATTTCACAGGTCTCGCCAATGACGACACCGGTGCCGTGATCGATGAAGAAATGCGAGCCGATCTGCGCGCCGGGATGAATGTCAATGCCTGTGCGACTGTGCGCCCATTCCGTCATCATGCGCGGAAGGATGGGGACACCATCATGATAGAGCACGTGCGCGAGCCTTTGGATGGTGATGGCCTCCAGGCCCGGATAGGCAAGGATGACTTCGTCAGAGCATTGGGCCGCCGGATCGCCCTGAAATGCGGCCTCGACGTCGGTTTGCAAAAGATTCCGCACCACAGGCAGCCGTCGCATGAATTCATGGCAGATGCGTGAGGACTCGGTTCGATGATCTTTCGAATCTCCATGTTTGAAGCACAGACTGCGGCCCAGTTCCGCGCAGAGATGCCCGCGCACGGTTGCAACATGCTTGGCCGTGATCTTGGGCAACTGGCTTGATTCCACAACTTCTGCCGCATAGAAGCCGGGGAAAATTAGCTGAAGTAATTCCTCACAAATGGACGCGACGGCACTCTTGGAGGGAAGGTTCGCCACATCGAGATGGTTAATCCCACCAATCTCGCGATAGGAAGCGAGAAGTGCGGCAACGATTTTATCATCGTGGTTGTCCATGGAGAAAGGGAAAGGGGGGAGGGGAAGTGATGAGTGAAAAGGGCCGGAACGATTCATACACAATCATCCATGAATCAAGGCCAGCGCGTCCACTGGAGTATAAATTGGAATTGGGCTTTTGCGGAATCCCTTGGGATCGCGGGTGATGATTCCGTCTGCACCTGCAGTGATGGCGGACTGGCAGAGCACGGCATCTTCAAAGTCTGAGAAGCCTAGCTTTACCGCCATGTTCAAAACCACCCCGTTGACCTGAGCTATCTCAAAAATCCCCAAGAGCCTTCGCACCTGCGACAGGGCTGCTTCTTTGGACTGGAGTTTTTCCGAAAGATAATGAATCGTCGTGACAGTCGTCGCGCAGAGGACTCCCATGAACAAGCCCTTCTCTGTGGCAGCAAAAAGTTTTTCTCCATCAACATGATGTGGGGAGCGTTCTGCAAAAACGTCCATGACCACATTTGTATCCAAAATGAGTTTCACAGATATTTCTTTTCAAGGTAGCGGTAGTAATCCTCAATGTTCGCCCCCTTCAATGAGCCGGCAAGGGATCGAGTGATAGGCGGCAGTTCCTCCGGCGCATCCTTCGATTCTGCTGCAGACACACCCTTGAAATAATCCGAGACCAATCGTGAAACCGATGTGCCCCGTTTCTTGGCGATACGCTTCGCCCTGCTGATGACAGCGGAGTCAAGGCGGATGGTGAGCTTGGTCTGCATGACGTATGATAATTGACAGACTATACGGCAACTGTCAAACGTCGCAATCCTCAAACAAACTTCCCCGGATTTAATATCCCCAGCGGATCCAGCGCGGCCTTGATCCGGCGATGGACTTCGAGCGCGCCTTCGCCTATGGCACTGGCGAACCAGCGTCGCTTGGCGATGCCGATTCCATGTTCGCCGGTGATTGCGCCGCCGAGCGCGAGGACGTATTGAAAGAGGCGGTCCAGCGCGGTCTCGGCGCGTTCGCGTTGCGCGGTGTCGGTCAGGTCTTGCACCATGATGTTGACGTGAATGTTGCCATCACCTGCGTGACCGAAACACGCGACTGGGAAGCCGTATTCATTTTGCAACTGCTCTGCAAAGCTTACGAGTTCGACGAGCTTGCCGCGTGGGACGACGATGTCTTCGTTGAGTTTTGTCAATCCCGTGGCGCGAAGGCTGGAGGAGAATTCGCGGCGGAGCTGCCAGAATTTTTCGCATTCCGCGTCACCCAGTCCGGTGGACACGGAGACAGCGTGGAGTTGATTCAAGAGCTTCACTAACGCGGCGATCTCCAGGGGCACGGCGTCAGTCTGTCCATCCACCTCGACCAGCAGATGAGCTTCACCTTGCGGAACACTGTCGCCCAAACAATCGCGCGCGGCCTGGAGCGTGAAGCGGTCGGAGATTTCCAGCGCCGACGGCAAGTGACCGCTGCCGAGAATCTTCTGCACAGCGGCAGCGGCGGCGGGGAAGGAAGCGAAACCGGCGCTGATCATCGCACGCATTGGCGGATGCGGAATGATGCGCAGCGTGGCTTCGGTGACGATGCCGAGCAGTCCTTCGCTACCGGTAAAGATGCCGATGAGATCGAATCCGGTTTTGTTTTTGTGGCAGCGTCCGCCTGCGCGCAAAATCGTGCCGTCGGCCAGCACGGCTTCGAGGCCGAGGATGTAGTGTCGGGTGACGCCGTATTTCAAGCAGCGCGGCCCGCCAGCGTTGGTGGCGATGTTACCGCCGAGGCTGCAATCCTTCAGGCTCGCGGGATCGGGCGGATAGAACCAGCCGCGTTCTTTCACCGCGTTTTGCAAGGTGCCGGTGATGACGCCCGGCTGCACGACGGCGACGCCGTCCTCGACATTGATTTCCAAAATAAGGTTCATGCGCGCGAGCGAAAGCGCGATGCCGCCGCGCAAAGGCACGCAGCCACCGACATAGCCCACACCGGCACCGCGAGGAGTGACGGGAATTTTTCTTTCGCTGGCGAAACGCATCAACGCGCTGACTTGCTCCGTGCTCTCCGCGAAGACGACCGCCTGCGGCTCTGCCGAGGCGAGCCACTTGTCCGTGCTGTGTTGCGAGAGCACAGCTTCCTCCGCCGAGACACAGGAGGTGCCTAACAGCGTGGAGAGATCGTTAAGCCAGCCGGACATGATTTAAGCGCAATTTGATTTAAGACGTGGCAGATGATTCATCATCGGGCGAAGGCGTTATTTTAGGCGACAAAAGAAAAATCAAAGCGCCGGCAACCAAGGTCGCCGCGCCCCATAAAGTTTCTTGGGGCTGCTTCTTCCAGAGCGAATAGAGCATCCAAACGGAAGTGCAGATAAACACAAGCGGCGGCAGCGGATAGAGTGGCACTTTGAACGGGCGCGGCATGTCGGGTTGCCTGATGCGCATCCAGATGACACCGCCGGCTGCGAGCGCGGCGCAGAGTTCCAGCAAGGCCTGGATGTATTTGAGCAGTGCGTCGAATGAACCTGTGCAGAGAATGACCAGGGCCAGTGTCGCCAGTGTGATCACGGCGCCTAATGGCTCGCCACGGCGATTAGTTTTGTTCAGCCATCCTAGCGCGCTCACATCGTGGCCGATGACTCGCATGGTGGACGCCCCGCTCCACAGCATGGCGTTGACGGTGGAGAGCAGGCCGAAGGCGATTAATGCGCCCATGATCGAGCCTCCTGTGACACCAAAAATATTTCTTGCCGCGATGAGACCCACATTTTCTTGCAGTCGCATCGCATTCCAGTCTCCACCGGTCAGGAACACCGCGTTAAGTGCCACATAGAGCACCATGACGATGAGAGTTCCCAGCGCCAGAGCTAAAGGGACATTGCGTTTGGGATTGTGCATTTCCCCCGCTACATAGGCGGCACCGTTCCAGCCTGAATAAGCGAACATCACATAAAAAAGCGAGCTGGCGAAATCCAGGCTCAGGACACGCGACTGATCGCCCGCTTTTGGCAGGAGCACGCTCCAGTTTGATTTGCCGAACGCCAACGCGCAGAGAACAAACGCGACGATAAGCAGCACTTTAGCCACGGTGATTCCGGTGTGAAAGCGTTCGATGAACTTCGCCCCGCGCATGCGCAGCAACGCCAATGCCACGATCACGATGAATCCCGCAGCGGTTTCGTTTATGGCCGGCCAGATGCCATGCGTGTATTTGCCGAAGGCCATTGCCATCAGTGCCATGGTCGCGGAGAAACCAGCGGTAATGGAAATCCAGCCCGCGAGAAAACCTGCGAGCGGATGATAGATGCGTCCCAGCAAATGATATTCGCCGCCTGACCGGGGCATCATTGAGACCAGCTCCGCATAGCAAAACGCGCCGCACAGGGCCACGATGCCCCCCACGACCCAGAGCAGCAGCACGGGGAAGCCCGATGGAATGCTGGCGATCTGGAATCCGAGGCTGGTGAACACGCCCGTGCCCACCATGCTGGCCACGACAATGGCAGTGGCGGCGGCAAGCGAGACGCGGTGAGTGGGGGAGTCGGCCATGTTGCTTCGTAGCACTGGCGGGGCGGGCGCGCATTTCTTTTGTGTTCGTTCTTCTCAAAGGCGGAAAGTTTGTCAGGGCCTGTTCGCACAAGCGACTGCGCGACCACTGAAACTCAACGCCAGGCCACTTGGCATCCCTTTTGCTTGATGAACAAGCAGTCTTCAGCTTGACATTTTTTCCACATCAACAAAAATTTCGCCGTCATGCCCCGCCTGCTGCATTCCCTTGTCTCCCGCTCCACACGCCATCTTATACTGGCCTTCACTGGCTTGTTCATCACCAGCCCCCCCCCCTGCGAGTTACTTTGATGCCTCGCTCTACACGTCGGAACAGTTAAGCTTGTCCTCCATCAATGACGGCATCCCGGATGTGTGGAAAGACTATTACGGGTTCAGCCTTTCAGACCCGGAACTAGCCCAGGCTGACTACAATGGCACAGGCACAAGCAACCCGGTCAAATACCTCGGCAACCTCTGGCCGCTGGACTCCACGCCGCCGCAAATCCAGCCCAAGTCAAAACCCGCCCCAGTAAAAAAGTCCGCCACTCCAGCAGCCAAAGCTGCCGCACCGCCTGCTGATGCCCCCGGTAATTTGATCAAGGGCGGCAGCTTTTCTGGTGTGGATCACCCACTGCCCAATCATCAGTCAAAGGGCTACCTCGGCGGTGGTTTCGACTGGGGCTTTGTTCCCGAAGACAAAATCTCCGGTGGATGGAAGGCGTTGAAAGGGGACAAGATTGAGGTTTGGAAAACCGACGATGGGAAGCAGTTTGTCGAACTCAACGCGAATGCCGCCAACAATGGCATCGAGCAGAAAGTGAACGGCATCCAGCCTGGAACCTATGTGCTGACCTGGCGGGATATGGGCCGGGAATCGGCAAATGCCGACGGCAGCAATTACGGCGTGTTTGTGTTCACAAAGAAAAAGACACAGGACACTGCTAACAATGGGAAAAATGCGGGTGCGTTGGAGGGCAGGACGGACATCCTGAAACCACCTTATGAAACCGCAGGCAAATGGGGAGACTGGAAGACCAAAGTGGTGGTTTTCACCGTGTCTGCGGAGGACTTGAAGAACAACAACCTCTGGATTGCCTTCAAGCCACGAGATGAAGCGCGCACTTACGGGGCGTTAATTGATGATGTGATCATCTTTCCACTTGGGGTAATGCCGGACGTTCTTCCTGTGAATTCCGGTTTCGGCGAATGCAGGGTTGATTCAAATGGCTTTGCAATTCCTGATTGCGATGACCCAGGACATTCTCTGAAAGCGCAGCGCGATCACCTCGATGGAAAATGGAAGGCGGGCGATTTCGTGACAGAAAAGCTTCACCACGGGTTCTTTGGCTTGAAGCCTGGAACACTAACTTATAGCTCCACGACTGGAGCAGTGGTGAAAATTCGCAAGTTGGACAAGGATGACCCCGACACTCAGCGAAAACAATCCGGCCAAGTTCGGCTTTACGCAATTAGTGGGCCGAAAGGTTCCAAGCAGGAAAAGGCGATTGATTTATACAATCCAGATACGCTGCAAGCTTACGACATCGGGAATCTGTATCAAGATACGAACGACGTTGTGGATTACTACATGGAAGGTGTAAAACCTGGAAAGATCACACTGGAGTTCAGCTATCAAAAAGATGACATGGCATTTAAGTTTGAGCAGGAGTTCTTGGTTGCCACCCGGCAGACGTCAAAAAAATGGATGGATGAAATCCGTTATCAAATCAGGTTGCAAACCAACAAAAGCATTGATCTCGACAATTATCTGCCTGCAACTGGGTGGAAGCCTAAAAAAACATTTGTTTGGCACACCGGCGAAGTCGCGGCCATTTACAATTACTACGGGCAGTTATTTCAAGAGCATCCTGATGAACTCGACTGGATGGGCGCGGCTAAAATGGTGGGAGGGGCTGTTTGGGCCGGACTTTCAGACGGCCAGCATGATAGTGGTCCGACCAAGGAACTCATGGGTGGACAAATCTTGATCTACTCCGATCTTGCTTGGCAGCATAGAGCTTATGTGGCCAGCGGAATATGGGCTCTAACATGGGTCTCCGAGCACGACAACAATCCTGCCAACGGGGTGTCTGGAACAGGATCACTTGAAATTGATAATTGGCAAAGGATTGACTTCGGCATTCAGAATAAGAATCGTCTCGCCACAAAAGATGGCACCACACGATTGGTTACCCGTGAGCAAAGTGAAATCATAGTTCCCATGTGGGACGATTTAGAAGCACATCGTAGTTGGATATTATCGGTAATGTCTGATTATGCTAAAAATCCTGTAGATCCTGATTCGCCTCTGTTCAAAGCAGTGATTTTAGAACTCGATCCCCAGCACAAAAAACTCTCAGGTCTGATTTCACAGTATGAGTCAAGAAGAGCGTTTGCGTTTGAGTCGCCCAAACACAGCGTTTTCCCAATCTGGTGGGGTGATGCGTCAACTGCTGGCGGCCAAACTTTGGACAAGAACGCTCGCATCGCGCTGACGAAAATTTCAATAGAGAAATGGGCTTTGCCATTCTCAGTTTTCGGCTCGGTTTACAATCCATGAAAGTTCCGTCGTATCTTTTCAGTGTGTTGTCAGCCTTGCTGGTTTTTGTAGCTCCAGCAAAATTGCCTGCACAAGTCACCGTTGACTATTCAAAGGACGAGTCGCTTCTTCCCTTATTTCAAGCAGGACTTCACCCGAGGCAGGAAAGGTCACTCGAAAGAATGGTGTGCGTTCTTCCAAAGCAACAAACACTGATTTTTGATTTTGGAGAGGTAAAGCTACCGCCCGTAAAAGCGGATTGGTCTTTTGACGTTCAGGGAGATGACAGGCTGACTCATTTTGAAGGAAGGCTAAACCGCGCGTTGACGAGGGAAGAAGCCATTGAGATCGCGACAGGTTTGAACGAGGCACTGCATGCGCCGGTTGAACCGATGATTGATTTCGTAAAGCGTTATCCCGAATCATCTCCAGGCGCACAGGTTTATCGTGCCAACGTGAAGCTAAAAAACGGCGTTCGCGTGGGTTACTATTTTCAACATCGATTTAGGGATGACAAACCTTTAAGTATCGTTGTCAGAGTCGAGTGGATGCGCCCAATGCGCGAGTTTCAACCACGAATGCAACCCATCAAGCCGCCCCCAGGCTACGAGCATATCAGCATGGAGCCGGAAGATGCTCCTCTCAATGCAATTGATAAGGTTTTAGAAAATTCCTCCAACCCCTCGACTCAAAAAGTTATCCCAAAAACAAAAGAAAAACCAGTGGGTTTGCCGGAAACCGAAAGCCGTTCATGGCCCGTGTGGCTGTTCATGGTCATCGTGGCAACAGCAGGCGCGTTATGGCTCCTTCTCCGCAAGAGGAAGTGATGCTTGCTGGCAACGTCACCCGAGCAAAAGCGTAGATGCACGCTTAGCTCACCGGCACCACGCCTTCCCATCGGTAAGCATGCTACACCGATGTTGCAGCAAATTAGCTCCCTCGCACATTTGGTGCCGTCGCACATGTATTTGACTGACCAGCCACCATACATTTCACTTAATCAGGCAAGGCGTGCATTTCTTTTGTGTTCGTTCTTCTCAACGGCGCAAAGTTTGCTAGTCTGCGTGCTTCCATGCACCACCCGACTTTTCTCCGCCACCTCTTCAGCGTTTCCGCCGCCCTTTTACTGGCGCAATGCAAGATGCCCAACGGGGTCGCTTATACGTCGTCCGGCACCCAAATCCTCCGGGCGCAGCCTGCGGGCGAGGGCGATCTTTTCCCCACACAATCAGCTTTGAATGTGCCGCTGGAGTCGGCGGCGCTGAATGACTCCGCGCGTTTCCTCGCCGGACTTCCTTCGCTCTTAGGACAGGATGCGTTCCAGTCGCTGCGCGCTACGGCGCAGTGGAAGGAGCACAGCCAGAAACTGAATGATCTGTGGGCGGACTTTGAAGTGCGTCATGGTCAGCATGTGAGAGAATGGGCTGGGGGCGAGATCAAGGATCTGCGATCCGCCCGAGCCGCGTTCTATCCGTTCAGCGGCCCGGATTTTCTTTTCGTGAACCAATTTTATCCGCGTGCGGAAACTTATCTGCTCTGCGGCCTGGAGCCCTGCGAGCCGCTGCCCACTTGGAATTCGATTTCTCAAGAGGAGGTCGGCCACGGATTGAACGGTCTTGTGACATCGCTCAACAGCATCCTACAGTTCAGCTATTTTATCACCAAGGACATGCGCCAAGATTTGCAGGCCACGCGTTTTCGCGGTGTGCTGCCAGTCTTCATGGTCATGCTCGCGCGCACTGGGCATGTGATCGAGTCCGTGGATGCGGTGCGACTGGATGCCGGCGGCAATCCCATCGTCTTCGCCGCAGGCCAGGCTACGGTGCCCGGCTTGCTCATTCGTGCGCGCGGGCCGAATGGGCCGAAACGCATCTTTTATTTCAGCCAGGATCTTTCCGATGGCGCGTTGTCACCCGGAGGGCCGTTCCTGCGCTTCGCCGCCAGCCTCGGCAGACCTGCGGCGCTGGTCAAAAGCGCTTCCTATTTGATACATGAGAGTTATTTCTCCCACATCCGCAATTTCCTTATGACCCAGACCAGCGGTGTGGTGCAGGACCCCAGCGGCATACCCTATCGCATGTTGCGCGAACGCGGGGTCAAGGTTTCGCTCTACGGCAGCTATGTCAGTGCGCTCCCCATCTTCAAGCAATATGAGCAACCCGATCTCGCTGCCGCTTATCTCGATCCAGCGAACCGTGCGCAGCCCATGGATTTTGGCATCGGTTATTTGATGGATCCGAAGACCACCAGCCTCATGGTGGTGCGTCCTCAATGAAGTAACACGGTCGTCTCGGCTGTGGGTGTTACTGGCGTCTCGCCCAGCAGTGGCATAGGACGGGCGTGCTTCCAGCCGCCCCTTACCCATAACATGACTGTGCCACGGAGTTGGGCGGCTGGAAGCACGCCCTTCCATAAGCGCGTGATCTCATTATCAACTATAAGTGGCAAGCTTTGGCTGGCACTCGCAATATACGAGTTCCTGTGCCACCAGCGGAAACTCTGCCGGCGCCAGCACAAAATCGCTTCTGGCATTTCCTGTCCTTTTGTGCGAGTCTATTCCCATGTCCACCACTGCGGAACAGTTACTTCACGAATACGAATCTCTGCCTGAGGAGGAGAAATCTGTTTTTGCACGCCTTATTTCGCGCCGTCTGCCGCTTACTGATTCAGCTGAGATTACCGATGATGAACTTTGCGCGGCGGGCGATGCCTTGGCCGCGATGCTCGACCAAGAGGAGACCTATGATTCCCAAGCGCGGTGAAGTCTGGCAATGGGACTGCGGCATGGCCGAGAAAGTCCGTCCCGTTCTCGTCATGAGCGTTCCGTTTGGCGACGCTGACCGCGCACTCACGACGGTCGTTATGCATACAACAAGTCTCAGGGGTTCCGTATGGGAAGTGGCTGTGCGAGTTCCCTGGTTGAAACCAGGTGCTTTTCTCGCCCAAAGCATAGCCACCTATCCCATCGTCCGTGCTATGCGGCGCATAGGAGTCCTCACACAAGATCAGTTTGCCGCCGTTGAGTCTGCTGCTTTTCAGTGGCTCGGACGGTGAGCAAGGAATGACGGACACAAAAAAACTCAGCGAATATGTGCGTCTTCGCGAGTCAGGGGTTGATCACCTCCGAGGTGGAAGCCTGCGCGCAGACGCATGAGTGCCTGTTGCGAAACGGAAGCAGGAGGAGAAGCAGCTCGCAACACGGTGCGCAGCCCCTCGACGACCAAGGCATGTAGCGTGGTCTTGCGAGCCGTGGCGACTCCTTCGGCCTGAGTGACGATTTCTTGGGGTAGATCAAGTGTGGTGATCATGAGCAAAGTGTAATCCGACATGAAGGGCGGTTCAATGTCCGGGTCTCAAGCTGTGAGATGGATGATGATGCCCGCAAGATGTGGTCCTTGTTCAGTTCACTTGCTCAGTTCTTTCATGAAGCACTTGATAAGCGGAGCCCAAGGGGAACTTTGTTGCATCGGATTTAAAAGTTTGGTCTAATATAGATTCTCAATCAAATGGACAATTTCTACCTTTATCTTAATGAACAACAGGAAGGTCTGTTCACGCTTCAACAACTCAAACAAATGTGGACGGTCGGTCGAGTCACGGCTAAAACGCTATACTGGCAGGAGGGACTAACTGAGTGGCTTCCCCTCAGCACTATGGGCGACGCGTTCGAACCTCCGCGCAGACCCGCAATTACATTGGGAAATCCCGACGAACCCGTTCGCTGCCCTAAATGCGAGTCCAGCCAAGTAACTGCGAACAAGAAAGGATTCGACCTTAAGGGAGCCATAATCGGCGATTTATTAATCGGACCACTCGGCCTTCTTCGTGGATTTAGAGGGGCGACAAAGTCATAATCACATGTATGCGGTGTGGGCATGCTTTCCAACTTGGGAGGAGAAAATGAAATTTTACACGAAATCGCAACCACGCCAACGTCTATGGGATTGAAAGTTCCCAGTGAATCCGAAAGGACGACTAGAGACGATTAGCTTTTAGACGCTTTCTGGAGGCATTTAGCGAGATTGACGCCGAGGCAGGCTACTATTTTGATTGAAAAGTAGAACCCATCTGCAGACTACGCAGGTTTCATTGATCCAGAGATGCCTTGATGTCACAATTCTGCGTGCATCTCCGTAATGTGAGGATTATACCAGAAATTCCCCAAGATAAAATGTGCAGCCGACATCGTAATATCCCCATGTCACACGCCCGCCCACTCACATCCTCCCGCCGTCGCTTCCTTCAGCAAGGTGCCGCGGCGTTCCTCGGCGCACCGTTTTTCACGAGTGGGATGCGCGCAGCATCGCCGAACGGTAAACTCCGTCATGCGGCCTTCGGTGCCAATGGCCAGTCGTGGAGTGACATCGAATCTTTCTCCAATCATCCGATGTGGGAGCTGGTCGC